>DNGN01000341.1 GCA_003486225.1 Chloroflexota bacterium | reverse complement strand
CCGCAGAACAATTTATGGATGCCGGTGTTTTGCACCACCGGAACGCGTTGCATGAGATCTTCCAGGTAAGGCATCATACGCTCCCAATCGGGTTTAATCTCACCAAAAGAGAAATCTTGCGGAATGCCGTGGATAGACCAAGGAGCGGCCACAGGTTCAAATACTCCCAGGAGCAAACCGCCCACTTCCTCCCGGTAGTAAGCATAGCGGTCTGAATCAACCAGCACAGGTAAATCAGGAGACACAGAGTTAATCGGCTCCGTGAGAAGATAATAGTGCTCTGCGGCCTGCAGGGGGACATTCACCCCGGCTAGGCGCCCCACCTCACCCGCCCACATGCCCGCACAGTTGACCACCACCTCGGCCTGGATCTCGCCCCGGTTGGTGACGACCCCGGTCACGGCCCCGGCTTTTTGCAGAATACCGGTCACCTCCGTGCCTTCAAATATTTTCACTCCGCCCATTCTTGCCCCTTTGGCCAGAGCCATGCTGACATCGACCGGGTTCGCACGTCCATCTCCTGTGCTGAAAAATCCAGCCAGCACATCCTGGCAATCCAATAGCGGCCAGATCTGCTTTACCTCGGCAGGAGAAATCTCTTCAATCGGCACACCAAAATAACGGCAAAAAGCAGAAATGCGCCGCAGTCCTTCCAGGCGTGAGGGTGTGCATGCAATCTCGATCATGCCAACTGGATTGAAACCCGTGGCCTGCCCAGTTTCCTGTTCCAAGGTGGCATAGAGCTGGAGGGAGTATTTGGCCATCTCAATTGTGGTTTCATCAAAGAAACCCGCGGCTTCAACCAGTCCGGCCGCATGCCAGGTTGTCCCTGCAGTAAGCTGATTGCGCTCCAGTAGCAGCACATCTTTCCANNATTATGCAGTGGGTACCTGATCTTCTAGGGCTTAATAATAATTTTACGGTAGAATAAGTCATTTCCAACAACAGGAATGGTCCCACAAAAATGCCTGAAAACCAACGGATTGTCATCAAAATTGGAACCAGCGTGCTCACCGGCGGCACCCCTAATCTGGACCGCCCCGGCATCCTGCACCTGGTGGCCCAGTGCGCAGAACTCCACCAGCAAGGCCATGAGATCATCCTGGTATCGTCTGGCGCGATAGCTGCCGGACGCCAGTGCCTGAACCTTAAAAATCTACCGGATACGATCTCTGTCAAGCAAATGTTTGCAGCTGTCGGACAAAGCCGCTTGATGCAGGTGTGGGAGCATTTTTTTGATATTTACAACATCCACGTAGGTCAAATTTTACTCACCCGTGAGGATGTTGAATCTCGCTCGCGCTATCTCAACGCCCGCGATACCCTTGAAGCGCTGCTTGAACACAGGATCGTACCCATTTTCAATGAAAATGACGCTGTCGGTACCGAGGAGATTCGCCTGGGCGATAACGACTACTTATCCGCTCTGGTATCGCTGCTGGCCGATGCAAACCTGTTGATCATTCTCACCGATCAGCCTGGACTCTTCACCGCAGACCCACGTATGGATCCAAATGCAAAGCTGATCCCGGAAGTCAACGATATCGATAAGCTTGCGAACCTCCAGGTTGGCAATACACGTTCCGGCCTGGGTACTGGTGGGATGATCACCAAACTCAAAGCCGCGGATTATGCCCGCAGAGCTGGCACCAATGTGGTCATCGCTGCAGGAATCACGCAGAATGTAATCCTCCGGATCGCAGCAGGTGAATCCGTAGGAACCCGCTTCCCTGCAATCGCCACACCCCTCGAAAATCGTAANNCGCAGCCTGCTGCCAGCTGGGATCCTATCCATTGAAGGAAATTTTCGTCGCGGTGATACGGTGCGTATTCATTCAACGGATCAGAAGGAACTTGCCCGGGGTATCGTCCGTTATTCTAGCAAGGATTTAGCTCTGATCAAAGGTCATCAATCTGAGGAGATCGCGCATATCCTGGGTTATTTTTATGGAGCAGTCGCGGTGCATCGCAATGATTTGATTCTGCTCTAATACCGTGCGGAGGAAGAAGAAATGAGCAAACTGACACAAATGGGCCAGCAGGCAAGGATCACCAGCCGTATCCTCGCGATCCTCAACACCGATCAAAAAAACGCAGGGTTAAGAGCCATCGCGGACGAAATTGAGGCCCGGGCACAAAACATTCTGGAAGAAAACAAAAAAGATATTGCTACCGCTAGGGAGAAAGGGACCAGCGAATCCTTAATCGATCGCCTGCTGTTGACCGAAAAACGCGTTGCAGCATTGGTCGCTGATACCCGCCGTGTGGCTGAACTACCCGATCCTGTTGGATCAGAAATCGAGAGCCGTTTGCTTCCCAATGGCATCAGGCTCAGCCGTCGGCGTATCCCGATTGGCGTGCTGGGCGTGATCTATGAAGCACGCCCCAATGTGACCATCGACATCGCCGCATTGGCCCTCAAGACTGGGAACGCCACCATCCTGCGCGGCGGCAGTGAGACCCTGCACTCCAATATCGCTTTAGTGCAGACCATTCAAGCCGGCCTGGAGAAGACAGGTCTGCCGATTAACGCTGTGCAGTATATCGATGACCTTGACCGCAGCCTGGTGCGCGAGCTGCTGAGCCTGGACAAATATGTAGATATGATCATCCCGCGCGGTGGAGCNNGATATTGTGGAAAATTCCAAAGTGCAGCGGCCCAGCGTATGCAATGCGCTGGATACCTTGTTGGTACACCGCAACATTGCCACACAATTCCTCCCTAAAATCGCCGAACGATTAGCGAAAAGCAAGGTGGAATTGCGCGCCACACCCGAAGTGATTAAGATCCTTGATTCCAGCGGATATCGCTCTCAGGTTGTTCCTGCGGGTCCGGATGATTTCGATCAGGAGTGGCTGGGGCTCATCCTGGGTATCAAAATCGTAGACGGACTAGATGGGGCAATTGCCCACATCCACGCGCATTGCACCGAGCATTCGGAAAGCATCTTAACCCAGGACTTTGCCAACGCCACGCGCTTTGTTGAAGAGATCAACTCCGCAGCGGTGTTTGTCAATGCCAGCACCCGCTTCAACGATGGCGGTCAATTCGGATTGGGAGCTGAGGTCGCCGTGAGCACCCAAAAATTGCATGCCCGCGGGCCGATGGGCCTGGAAGCCTTGACCACGTATAAGTGGATCGGAATTGGCAGCGGCCACGTCCGAGAATAAAATAGCGGGGACACCCTGGGCAGCCTTGGATTTCACGTAAATCATTTTGGACGATATGGATGGGCGAATAGATATCGGGTCTTCAGATCCTGCTCTTTCGGGTTATTACGATCCGCGACAAACCTCCTCTTTATAATCCCAATGGCAGCCATCATTCAGGTGTAAACGGCATTCTTCAAAAGAATATTGTAAACACGGATCTGAAGGCCTGGGCTCCCTCTCTGCGGGGCACCACCTGAAAAAGACGGATTGGTTGACGCATTTCTCGTCCCCGGTACTCGGCAGGGTAAACCAGCAAATTTTTGAACTGGGCTCGTAAACACCTCCCACGGGGCAGACCGGGAAGTCCAAAGGTGTCCTGTCTACCCTGTCACAGCAGGAATCGTCCCCACTGAGAGAATATCCAGGAGCACAATTTACCGCTCCGGGAACAGGAGGGCCGGCATATTTGCACAGCCTCGTGGTTTCATCAAATACATAGGGGGGGTCACAGGCCCCTACGATACCCAGCTGGACGACAGGGGCTGGACAGGATTTGCAGGCTTCGATGCTCACAGTGGCCCCGTAATTGCCCACACAGGCCAATGTATCTTCATCGTATTGGGAACACCAGGCACTCTCCAAAATTGAATAATTGACCTCTGCATCCACCGGGGTCCAGGAGATATTGTTACCGCGCTGGCCTTTCTCGCAATAGGTCACCACACTCAGTTCCGGCTCGGGAACCACACAGGATGCTGATCCACCAGGGGCTTCATCCGGGTTTTTTCCCAGATCATCCTCTGGTGCTTTTGCCAAAACACTACAGGGTGGGGCATACTCATGGGCTTTGCCAACCACACAGCGGAATCCAAGATCTGTCCGGTATTCATCGGGTCCCAAGAAATATCTCAGGGCAGATTCAACCTGGTTGGGTGCACTTCTGTATGTACTGCCGCGTACCGACCGAACTTCCCCAAATTCCGGACCCATAGGATTATCAAAAGGCGCATCTGAGTAATAGTCTTCCCGGTACCAGTCCGCAACCCATTCAAATACATTCCCGGCCATATCAAGCACATCAAAAGGTGAAGCACCGGCAGGGTAGATGTTCACAGGGCTTGTTTTTCCCAGGCATTCATTGAAATTCAAGAGCTCACAATTCGTTTCAGCATTTCCCCAGGGGAACGGCCTTCCATCCGTGCCGCGGGCAGCTTTTTCCCACTGGGCTTCGGTCGGTAACGTCCCATCCACAAATTCGCAGTAATCTAGCGCTTGATACCATCTCACACCAACCACTGGAAAATCGGCCAGGTCAGGATCTTCCAGGTCTGGAATGGCAGGGTCTATGGCTGGTGGAGAGCATTTTCCCATCGCCATGCAGTTTAAATACATGCGGTTGGTCACTTCTGTACGGTAGATCCAGAAACCATCCAGGAAGACTGCGTGCTCTGGGTTATCTTCTCCATCCTGCCCCATGATAAATTCACCCGGGGGGATATAAACCAGCAAACTGCTATCAATCCAGCGCAAAGTGCTGCCTGGTTCCGGTGGGGATGCTTCCACTGCCTGCGGCACTTCCGTGACTGTTTCCTGTTCCTCCGTGTTCTGGACAAATGAAGCCTGGCTTGCAGGCTCTTCCGTAATGGTTGGTTGGGGGCTATTTTCAGAATTGACCCACGGCAAGCTGCAGGCAAGGATGGCCAGGCCAAAACTCAGAAACCCTAAAATGGTCCGTACAACGATTAACGATTTTTTTCTCTCCATTACTCACTCCTTGCCCCAAACGAAAGGCGGTTGGGTTCCCTGAGAATCCAAAGCCAACCAGGTCTGCACAGCATCGGAACCCTATGCAC
>DNGN01000279.1 GCA_003486225.1 Chloroflexota bacterium | reverse complement strand
CTTATCAACTATTCCTCCATGAGGCGCAGAAATGCGCCTCATGGAGTTCTAACTTTTAGCCATTTTTTTCAGACGCCTTTTTGTTTACAAATCTTCAAGGAGGTTCACATGAGCAATGCCCCAAAAATTATGCAGCAAGGCAAGCTGACCCCGTGGTTGTATCTGACTCCCGCCATCATTGTTATGCTTATCTACATTGTTTATCCTACCGGGGTGACCACTTACCTGAGTCTTAGGAATAAAGATTCAACCGAATGGGCATCAACAACCTGTGTGGAAGACCAGCCCTGTTGGGGGGTATTTGAAAATTACCGCTACGCCCTGACAAGTGAACTGGATACTTCTTCCCCTGCATCTACCTGGCGGTCATTCTGGATTTCCTCTTTTGGCAACAATCTGAAATGGATCTTGATCATGGTCTCCGGCACGGTGGGGGTGGGGCTCGTGATGGCTGTGCTGTCCGATCGGGTGAGCTATGAATCGCTTGCGAAGTCGATCATATTTTTACCCATGGCGATTTCGTTCGTGGGGGCTGGCGTCATCTGGAAGTTTGTTTACGATTTTGGCACCAGCAATGTTCAGATCGGTTTGTTGAACGCCATCATCCGGGGATTTGGAGGCGAACCAGTGGCCTTCCTGCAGAATATCCCGATGAACACGGTAGCACTCATCCTGGTGGGGATCTGGATGTGGGCTGGATTCTGTACCGTGATCCTCTCGGCAGCCATCAAAGGAGTGTCTGAGGATTTATTGGAGGCTGCCCGCATCGACGGTGCCACAGAATGGATGGTCTTTTGGAAGATCACCATCCCGATTATCCTGCCGACGATCACCGTGGTGATCACGACCATGGTGATCAACACCCTGAAGATCTTTGATATTGTGTTTGTGATGACGGGCGGCAATTTCAGCACTGATGTGATCGCCAACCGCATGTACACCGAGATGTATATCAACCAGCAAACTGGGCGGGGGACGGCTGTGGCGGTGATCCTGATCATTGCTGTACTGCCCTTCATCTATCTGAATATCAAGCGCTTCCGCGAACAGGAGGAGATCCGATGAAAAAGTTCAGTCTCGGAAATTTGCCTGTCCATATTGTGATCATCGCACTCTGCGTGGCCTGGCTGCTGCCTGCCATGGGGTTGCTGGTGACTTCGTTGCGGGATGTGCGCGATGCCAATGAATCAGGTTGGTGGACGATCTTGTCCAAGCGGCCTGGTGGGGCGGAATATTCGGATTTTTGTGGTTCCTGCCATGGCTCCAGCGGCACAGAGATTGCCAATGTGGATCTATCTGACCCCGAGTATATTGCCTCATTCCGGCGCTCGGTTCAGATCTCGGCAACCTTTAATAGAGAGTACAACGGTCAGATCCATTTGCCAGAAGAAGCCCGACCAGATGCTCAGCAGCTGGCCGATATTTTGTCGTATCTCCGCCTGGAAGCAGGCTTGGACCAGCGCCCGCGGGTCACGCTCTCGAACTATGTGGATGCGCTGGTTGGATACCGCGGTACGGCCAATTACGAACAGGATTGTGCTGCAGGTACACAATCAGTTGATCTGACCTGCAATTTCGCCGAAGATTTGGCTAACCCAAGGGGTATGGCATTAGCATTCCGCAATACGCTCTTTGTTGCTGTACCNNTGGATGGATTTCAAAGGGCGCATGTGGTTGTTCGCACTGCTGGTAGCCCTGCAAGTGGTACCACTGCAAATGACCTTGGTGCCAATTTCCAAGTTGTATAATTCGATCGGCCTGGGCGGTTCTTTTTTGGGCGTTTGGTTGTTCCATACCGGGTTTGGCCTGCCATATGCCATATACCTGACGCGCAACTTTATGGGCTCTTTGCCCCGGGAAGTGTTCGAATCCGCATACCTGGACGGTGCATCTCACTGGACGGCTTTTTATCGGCTGGCTTTACCGCTCTCCATGCCAGCCATGGCATCTCTGGCGATCTTCCAGTTCCTGTGGGTCTGGAATGACTTGCTGGTGGCCCTGGTATTCCTCACCGGGAGAAAGCCAGTCCTCACCTATCAGATCAATAACCTGGTGCAATCTCTGGGAGGTGGTTGGCACTTGCTGACCGCATCGGCCTTTATTTCGATGGTACTGCCGATTCTGGTTTTCTTCGGCTTCCAGCGTTTCTTTGTGAGAGGCTTGCTGGCTGGGTCGGTAAAAGGCTAACCCAACCGGAATCTAAGCGCCAGATGTTTGTTGTTCCTCAATCCAGACCTGGTAAAATCATCCAGTCCCAACCAGGTCTGGGTTTATGTACGCTGAGAGAATAAAATTTTAGAAAGGCTTTTATTATGATTTTGAAGTCCGATGATTGGTTCAAGGACGCTGTATTTTATGAAGTTTACATCCGCGCTTTCCATGATAGCGACGGAGATGGGCATGGAGATATTCAGGGGCTGATTAAGAAACTGGGTCATATCAAGGCGCTGGGGGTGGATTGTATCTGGGTTCTGCCACATTACCCTTCCCCCCTGAAAGATGATGGGTACGATATCGCGGATTACTATGGCATTCACCCGGATTACGGCACGCTCGATGACTTTAAAGCCCTGATCGAAGCTGTCCATGCCGAAGGGTTAAAGATCATCGTTGATCTGGTGTTAAATCACACATCGGACCAGCATGAATGGTTCAAGCAATCCCGCGCCAGTAAAGACTCTCCCTTCCGGGACTTTTACGTCTGGAGTGACACCGACCAGCTTTACCAGGATGCCAGGATCATCTTTCTGGATACTGAGGGTTCTAACTGGGCCTGGGATGAGGGAAGCCAGCAGTACTACTGGCACCGCTTTTATGCTTCGCAACCAGACCTGAACTACGACAACCCCGAAGTAGAGCAAGAAATGTTGCGGGTGGCGAAGTTTTGGCTGGAGATGGGCCTGGATGGATTCAGGGCAGATGCGGTCCCCTATCTCTATGAACGCGAGGGAACCAACTGCGAAAATTTGCCCGAGACGCATGCTTTTCTTAAACGGCTCCGCAAGTATATGGACGACCATTTCCCCGGGGCCATCATCCTCTCCGAGGCGAACCAGTGGCCGGAAGATGTTCGGCCGTATTTTGGCGAGGGTGATGAGGTGCACATGAATTTTCACTTCCCGCTTATGCCGAGAATCTTCATGGCCTTGAAAACCGGGAATGGTTCCTCGATAAAAGAAATTCTTGCCAGGACTCCCGAGATCCCGTCTAATTGCCAATGGTGCACCTTCCTGCGCAATCACGATGAACTCACCCTGGAAATGGTGACACATGAAGAGCGTCACTGGATGTGGGAAAAATATGCCCCNNATCTATTATGGGGATGAGATCGGCATGGGCGATAATATCTGGCTGAAGGATCGCGACGGGGTGCGCACCCCCATGCAGTGGGACAGCAGCTCAAATGCCGGCTTCTCCCAGGCGCCAGAGGATCAATTGTATGCTCCCGTGATTGCTGATGAGAACTTTGGTTACCAGCAGGTAAATGTTGCCTTTCAATCTCAAGATCCCGAATCGCTATTTTCCCACCTCAAAAAAATGGTGGCGAAAAGGAAACTCTACCCGGCCTTTGGGCGTGGGGCTTTCGAGTGGCTGCAGGGTGTGGACAATCCGGCGCTGCTGGCTTTCTGGCGCCAGCTAGACGGCAACCGCTTGCTGGTGGTGCACAACCTATCCGACCAGTCGCAAGACCTGGACCTCAG
>DNGN01000217.1 GCA_003486225.1 Chloroflexota bacterium | reverse complement strand
GGTAGATTTGCTGGGCTCTCATAAATAGCTTTCCAGCCCTTTCCACCCCGACCTCATCAGTGATCCAGGCTGAACGCGCCCCGCTGATAAAGGTCCAGCCAAATCCCCAGACCAACTGGGCGAGCATGACGATTGCCACAACCGGTAGTGCGCCTTCCAGCATAAAACCAAGCCCCATCAAAAAAGTTCCGATAATTACGGATAAGCGGCGGCTGTAAAGGTCTGCGACAACTCCGGTGGGAACTTCGAAAAGAAACACAGACGTTTCCAGGACGGTTCCCAGCAAGACCAGTTGCAGCACATCCATTCCTACAACATTGACACGGTAGATGGTGCTCATGGTAAAAGTGATCTTGGCAACCGCCCCCTCCAAGAAAGCCATCAGAAGGTAGATAAAATCTGCTCTTAGTTTTCCGGTTTCTTTCTGGTAGATGGTCATACCAGATTTATAGCACGAAGACAAAACAAAAGCCATGCCGAAATCTGAGATTCAGCATGGCTTGTTGAGAGTCGTCTATTCCACAAATGGGAGCGAGAGACGCGAATTATTCTTCTTCTTCGTCGCTGGGAAAGAATTGATCTCCCAGGCGGCGGAGTGAATCTTCCCAAATGTCATCCAGGGGACTGAAAGAGCGTTCTTCGAAGTCTCCCCGCAGGCGGCGCATGAATTCTTCAATACGCAGTTCAGGGTATTTCTCATCCAGTTCTATGACCTTGGTGTGGATCTTTTCGATCAGGTTTTCGGAAAGATTTTCCAGGTCGCTGAGATCAAACTTGATATCCAGCATATGACCGACGCGTTCCATCACGTTCAGCCAGGCCAGGTAATCGTTTTCGATATGGATGGTTTTATTGGTGTCTTCCAACCCGCCAAATTGGTAGATCGGGCAGAAGGCGTACAATCCTATCGCCTCGAGGTTAATTTCCCCGGCGCGTTTGTTGATGTAAGAGCCAATGCTGGATGGACCCTGGTAGTTGGAGGGTTCAATGACAAGATCATCCAGATCCTTCCTGAGGCGCGGCAGGCTGATGATACCGTGGATATGTCGGTTGCGGTCGTAAGGCACCTGGGCATAAACCCCGCCAAACTGCACAATCTTGCGCACGTTTAGCGTTTTACAAGCCTCCAAAAAAGCGCGGGAATAGCGTTCGGCGTCCATGTGCGGTTCGTCACCGAGGAAGAACACCACCCCTTTGCCGTCAATCTCCGCATAAAAGAATTCGTTTTTGTGGGTCTGCAGTGATTCCGAAACCCCGTCGTTATGTCGAACGATCGGGCGCAGGAACTGCTGTGCGCCAGGCAGTTGGAAGATGTAGTAGCCGTCCGGGTTAAGTTCCCCGATCTTGCGGGCATTGTTCAGTTCCGCGATGTAGCGCGGCATGCCGGAAGAAACCGCTCCTCCGTCCGCCCACTGGCGCCATCCGGCCAGCAGAACCACATCTTCTGTTTTGGGTTTTTCCCAGATATTGAATAATTCGCTCATGTTATACCCTTAAGTTGGTTGATTGATTCTTGGAGTGAGCAGTCACTTCTGTCGCCAGGTTTATTTAACCGTGGATACTATTATGATGATTTCTGAAGGCAAAATCTTATATGGACTATTTTTATCATACTAAAATGTAATGCGGGATGCAACTCTGGTTGTGAGGTTGCCTGCCTTACAGTCTTGTTTGGATGGTTGGTGTTCCGGGAGATAAGGTTGTAAAATGTTGAAAATATTTTTAAAGGAGGAGCTCACTTGGAATTGAAAACATTAATCCTGACTCTGATTCTGGTTCTGGCGGCCTGTTCTGGCCCGGCACAGGATGCTGAGCCGGGGCCTGTTGTAGAGCAGCCTGAAGAATCCGTGGAGCAGCCAGAGGCCGCCACACAGACCCCTGAGTTACTGCAGCCCACTGAGGCTCAGGAAGCCGTGGTGGGTGGAGGGCCAGTTCAGGCTGATACCGCAGATGCTGAAGAGTGGCACCTGGTGGCCAGCTACCAGTATATTGGCAGCAGCACCCCAACCGACATGCTTTATACCTGGGAAGCCTGGTTCACGGTTGCGCCAGACGGAACCCTGAGATCTTTGGACCATTACGGCTGGGGGGAAGGTATGGCCGGGTTGAACTACAACGGCGAGTGCGTTGAAGCCCAACCTGCCAATATGGACTGGAATTTTGATTTTTCTGGCAAATTGACCAGTATGGAACAGGCCTTTGTGGAAGAAACCTATGGTGAGGTGAGTGCGGAAATCCGGCAAGATGGTAAGGTGGAGATGTTTGAATTTACATTTGCCAATCCGGACGTTTTTGAGTATGTTATCTCGCCCTTTAGCTGTGCCCCGAACTTGGACGAAGCTTTTTTGAAAAGCCTGGGAACGTACTGGGTGACAACGGTCCCGATCATGTCGCCGGAGTTCCGCACTGTCCCGGCCGAAGCGGGAATGTTCTGTCAGCCGGTGCTCTCTTTTGAGGAGGAAGGGCTCGGTACGCTGGTGCCTTGCTACCTGCTGGAGAAATAAGCATTCTGGTGTAAGGAAAAATAGGATATTAAAAACGCCACATTGTGGCGTTTTTTTTGTGCTCCTTTGCGTTAGGGTCGTAGCGCTTTCCAAACGTATCAGGTTTGCCATCTGAGAACCGTTTCAGGGTATCTATCACCATCAGTGATCTCGCAGTTCGCTGGCATATCTTTTTGAAAACGAGCCTTGGTATTCGTCAAGTTGAGGAAGGCAGGTCATTGAAGTGGTGGGCTGTTTGAACTCCTCTGTTCGATCAGGAAGTAGTTTTGTGGTCGGTTTCCTCGTGAAGGGGTGCCCCGGCCCGCATGATGGCAGTGTATTTTTCAGGGGAACGGAATGCGCCATGCCGGATGGGATTGAAGATCACCAGATCAGTATGCGGATTGGATTTTGCGTAAAACATGGCGATATCCGCATCCCGGATGACTTCCTGCGGTGAGGTGTAATCGGAACTGCAGAACACCATGCCGATATTGGCAGTCATTTCAAAGTTTAGCGTGTCCCGCATGCGAGTAGTAAGGTTGCTGTGGATCCTCTCAGCAATTTGGTGCAAGATAACCTTGGTGGGCAGATCTTCAACCTGGATAAAGAACTGTCCTGAACCGAAATGAGAAATTGTATCGTAAGGCCGGACCACAGTTCGCAATAATTTCGCCGTTTCCGCCAATACTCGATCAGCAAAATCCTGGCCTTGCTGCTGCACCAAATTGAAGTTGTCGCAGTCGACGAACAGGATGCCGAATACCTCGCCGCCCAAGCGGCGCGTGTGTTCAACCGAATAGCTCAATCGGTTGATAAAAAATGTGCGGTTATATAGCTTGGTAACATTGTCGTGAGGTGGTTCGCTCAGGGCTTCTGTATCAACCGGGTGGAAGCGTTTGATTAGGCTTAGTAGCTGTTCCAGACTGACCGGCTTATGCAGGATGAGCTCAGTCTCAGATTGCAAACCAACAGCCATTTGCGGGTGCCCGGTCACCACGATGACCGGAATGTCTTTCAGGCGGGAGTCTGACCGTACAATTTTGAGGATATCCGTACCGCTAATTCCTACCAGGTTAAGGTCCAGCAGTATGAGATCCGGTTTTACAACTTCCAGCCGCCGCACAGCTTTTTCGCCGTGCAGGACAATCTCAGTGATAAACCCTGCGATGTCCAGGACATACCGGAAAAGTGCAACGATATCTCGATCATCTTCGATGATCATGGCAAACGGTTTTATACTCAAGAGGTTCCTTTTTAACAATCCAAAACACTGCAAGCTGCCGGAGGATTTTCTTCGAGGACAAGGGGTCAAGAAGTCAATGATCCTGTCTAAAGGTTTTGTTTGTTATTTGCCTACCCCGATGGATGAAAAAATTGCTCAGCATTTTGAACAGGCCACCTTGATTATAAGTGCAAAAACAATGCCAGACATGGTTCTGAGATATGCAATTCTTTTTGATCGATCTGGAAGAGCAGCATTATAATAATCTGCTGTGCAATGAGCGACATGGGGTAAGCTGTATCCGTGAGAAAAAATGGCGGCCAGTTGATAGACTGCAACGCCAGAAGATGCTCTGGCTGCTAATCCGCTTTCAGCCGCCGGATCAGGTCGAGGGCAATATTAACTGCCCAATGAGCAGCCATTTTGGGTGGGCCACCGTAGGAGTGGGTGATGGTGGTTTGTTTTATCGGGGAGAGGATCTCCAGCAGCAGGTCTTGTTGCTGTTCACTGCGCTTAAGCGAAACCCCGATACACAGGTCTGCCTGGCGGGATTGGTTGAAAGTGCGGCAGGCGGCCTGCAGCTCGGCTTGGCTAAGTTCTGCTGTCCCCACTTCTCCCCCCAGGAAAGCAGGGTTCCCGGTTTTTGCCAGTTGCTGTATCAGCAGCCCATCCAGGCCTGATTCAACCACAGCCAGTTTCCAGCCTAGCCTATGCAAATGCGCGAGGGCAATCTCTTCCAGGGTCTCACTATCGGCCCCATAGATCCATTTGCCCAAACGCTGGCGCAGCTCAGTCTCGACAGGCTGGATCATCTGGTCAGCCAGAGTTTCAGTCTCGGCTTTGGCGGTGATGCGGATGTCCACTGCACCGGCATGGGCGGAGAGGCCAACGGTGGGATTGGAGAGTGTTTCCATGTCTGCAATCTGCTGGTCGATGGCTGATTCACCTGCTCCGGCGGTGCGCAGGATGCGCGTTTTGATGAGCCCCTGAAGGCCGAACCGCTCCTGGAGATAAGGGATCACGGCATGTTCAAGGAGGTGCTCCATTTCACGCGGTACGCCGGGAAGGGCGATAAAGGCATTCTTGTCTGTTTCCAAGATAAAAGCCGGGGCGGTTCCGACCGGGTTCCGGATGGCGATGGCCCCTTGCGGGACAAATGCCTGGCGTTTATTGTTCTCGGTGGGGGTGCGGCCGAAGCGTGCAAAGCGTTCTTGTACCTGCTGCCAAAGTTCAGACCGGAACTCGTTCTGGACTCCAAAGGCCATCGCAGCAGCCTCCCGCGTGGGGTCGTCTATGGTGGGCCCTAGCCCGCCAGTGGAAATGATAATCTCAGAACGCTTCATGCCCTGGCGAATGGCTTCAGCAATGCGCTCTGGGTTATCCCCGACCGTGGACAGCCAGTAAATATCGATGCCGTGGTCGCGCAGTTTGCGGGCAATATGGCTGGAATTGGTGTCTACAATTTCGCCCAGTAAGATTTCTGTGCCAATTGTGAGGATCTCTGCTTTTGCCATTGCTGCGAAAAGTTTCCTTTGATCGTTTCTTTAGGGTCATTGCGGGAAAATGTGGTTTAACAAACCCGCTCTATTTTACCGCAGAAGGCAGGTGGAACAGAGAGGCTAAATGGTTAACTCTGCAGCTCCTTGACCTCATAATACAACATGGTCGGGTTGAATTTGCGCATATTCTCTTTTTGCGATTGTGCTGTGTGTGATTGGGCCCAGTTCATCATGTTTTCCAGCGAATCAAAAGAAAACTGGACCACTTTTGAATAAGGTGGCGACCCTCCAGGGCTCATGATGTGGCCATCACTCACATGGATTGTAAGGAAGCCCTTTGATTTCCTGAGAGAGGAAACCATTTCAGTCAACATACTCTCCAATTCTTTCAGTTCTGTGGAGGATGGGTACAGGGTAATTGCCTGGATCATTATTCTCTCCTGTGAGGATAGACCTCGTTTGGGTAGTTTGCTCCTGGAAACTTGCACGAGTTACAACAAAACTGATAAGTAAATCCGTCGATATCTGATTTCTCATCAAAACCAGATAAATTTTATCAGATTTTGACATTTTGGAAGAATTTCAAGGTTTTTTTGAGGCCAATTCTGCACTGCTGGGTCAGGTAAAACCAGTTCTTCTGTGGTAAAATATAGAACATCTATCCAGTAGATGAATCGTCCGATTTTTGAGGCAGGAAGGGCTTTCCTGAGACAAATTCATGAAAGAAATATGGACATAAGAAGGCGGCTTGCAGGCCGGGCTTGTGAGCGCGTTTTCTTTTGTTGGAGGTTTTTGTGGTAGAGAAAAATACAACATCGTATGAAGCAAAAGATATCCAGGTGCTGGAAGGGTTGGAAGCGGTCCGCCGGCGCCCTGGCATGTATGTTGGCGGTACGGATGTCAAAGCGCTCCATCACCTGATCTATGAGGTTGTGGACAACTCAATTGATGAGGCATTGGCTGGAGCATGTGACCAAATCGATATCACCATTCACCAGGATGAAAGCGTCACTGTGGTGGATAATGGGCGTGGCATTCCGGTTGCCGAGCATCCCACAGAGAAGCGTTCGGCTTTGGAACTGGTGATGACCACCCTACATGCTGGCGGTAAATTTGATGGCGGCGGTTATAAGGTTTCTGGCGGTTTGCACGGAGTTGGCGTCTCGGCGGTCAATGCTCTTTCTGAGTGGTGCGAGGTTGAGGTCAAGCGCGAGGGACAATATCATTTCCAGCGTTACGAACGCGGTCGCCCGCAGGCACCTGTTAAAAGCCATGGTAAGGTAAAACCAGCTGAGACTGGCACCAAAACGAGCTTTAAATTTGATACCGAAATCTTCAAGGGTGAAATATCTTACCGCTTCGAGACCCTAGTGCAGCGCTTCCGCGAGATGGCTTTTGTAACCCGCGGAGTCAAGATTAAGCTGATCGATGAGCGCGATGGCCGCGAAATGAGCTTCTATTTTGAAGGTGGTATCACATCCTTTGTGCGCTACCTAAACCGCAACCGGGAACCGCTGCATGATGTCGTGCATGTGGAAAAGGAAGTGGAAGGCGGTTTGGTGATCGATGCAGCGATTCAATATACAGAGGCTTATGCAGAGTCGGTTTACGCTTTTGCCAATACGATTAATACCATCGATGGCGGAACCCATTTGACCGGTTTGCGTTCTGCCATCACTCGTACGATCAACGACTATGCTCGCAAGAACAACTTACTGAAAGATAGCGACTCAAACTTCAGGGGCGACGACACCTGGGAAGGCCTGACAGCCATTATTTCCATCAAGGTGCCTGATCCGCAGTTTGAAAGCCAGACCAAGGTAAAATTGATGAACCCTGAAGTGCAGACGGCTGCCCAAC
>DNGN01000327.1 GCA_003486225.1 Chloroflexota bacterium | reverse complement strand
GTCTCCACCTGATAACCATCGTAAGACAGTCCGCGGCGGAGAAAGGTGAGGATGGCTTCATCATCTTCAATAATCAATATTCGTGCAGTCATATCTGATTCCTTTTATATAAATCAGCCTTGCATTTTCAGGGTACGATTATCTGATTACCAATATACCATAAATAAACAATCTGATTAATATTTCTGGGTGATAACTCTTTGAGGCTGCGGATGAAGATTGCACCAAGACTCCTGATCTTTTAACCGGCAGGATTTGTCAGCGAGCAGGGATTAAAAAACAAAATCCCGCAAGCGGGATTTTGTTTTTTCAGTTGGTATGTCTGCGAACAGATTATGCCAGTTCTACAACTGCGCCAGCTTCTTCGAGCTGTTTCTTGGCATCCTGGGCGGCATCTTTGCCAACCTGTTCCATCACTTTGGAACCTGCGGTTTCGGCCATATCTTTGGCTTCTTTCAGGCCCAAGCTGGTGAGCTTGCGGATGACCTTNNTCTTCCAGTTTCTTCACCAGTTCGGCAGCTTCAATCACGGTCAGCTTGCCAAGTTCTTCTACTAATTTGTCTAAGTCAGCCATTATAAAATCTCCTATAGAGTAATTTTTTGTTTGTTTTTGTACAGCTGGGGATTAAGCAGCAGCTGCATCTGCATGTGCCTTGATCACCTGAGCCAGTGAGCGGCCCGGTTCGGCGAGGGTGCGCGCCAGTTTGGAGGCCGGCGCATTTATCACGCCCAACAGCTGTCCGCGAACCACGGGCAGCGGCGGGAGTTCGGCAAGCGCAATTACATCGGCTGCGGATAACAATTTGCCATCCATAAAGCCAGCTTTGATCTTTACCACTGGGTTGTCTTTGCCAAAGTCTTTAATCACTTTCGCAATTCCAGGTGCGTCTTGAAATGCAACGCCAAACGCGGTACTGCCGATGAACAATTCATCCGGGACATCGTATCCGGCGGCTTCAAAGACGCGTTTTCCCAACCGGTTCTTGACCACATGAAATTCAGCGCCTGCATCACGTGCCTTGGCACGCAGATCGTCCATCTGCGGCATTTTCAAACCGGTGTATTCGGTCAGAATCAGGGCTTTGCCTTCTTTCAGCCACGCTTCGTACTGGGCAACCAATTCTTCTTTGCGTTCTCTTGATAGTGCCAACGAGTTTACCTCCTTTCAAAAAATAAAAGTCTTTGCCTTCAATTATCAGGCAAAGACTCTCTGCAAAATCGCGGCACGTAGCGCGCGGTGGTTTGCGACTCAAGTCCTCACCTCGGCTGGAAATTAAGACGGGCAGCAAATCTTCTGCTCAGCAGGTCTCCCTGCTATCCGTCACCAGCTGTCTATGGCGAAGGCATTGGGTGAAGGTGGTTTTTCGTCCATCCTCACCCACAACCGGGTATTTTACCCGATTTATTCAGAAATTTCCATGGTTTGGGCCTGATTGGCATCTACTTTGATGCCAGGGCCCATCGTTGTGGCAACAACCACTTTACGAATGAAAGCACCCTTGGAAGCGGCCGGGCGGTTTCTGCGCACCGCCTGGATCAGGGCTGCCATGTTGTTGTACAGGTGCTGTGCATCAAATGAGGCTTTTCCAATCGGCACGTGCAGGTTGGCAGTCTTGTCGACACGGAATTCGACACGACCAGCCTTGACCTCTTCTATCGCCCGCGGGATATCTTCCATGCTGACGACGGTCCCGGTCTTGGGGTTCGGCATCAGGCCACGCGGACCCAGCACACGTCCCAAACGGCCAACAGTGCTCATCATATCCGGGGTGGCAATCGCCACATCAAAATCCAGCCAACCACCCTGGATCTTCTGCACCATTTCATCATCATCTGCAACGGCATCTGCTCCGGCTTCGCGCGCCAAACGCGCTCCATCGCCCTGAGCAAACACCAACACGCGCACGGTTTTTCCCAGGCCATGCGGCAGAACAACCACGTCTCTGACCTGCTGATCTGCGTGACGTGGGTCTACACCCAAGCGGATGTGAACCTCGACGGTTGAATCAAATTTTGTTTTAGAAAGTTCCTTCGCGAGGGCCAGGGCCTCACTCGGGGGATACGCGCGCTTTCGGTCGACTTGTTCAAGCGCTGCGCGGTATGCTTTACCTCTTTTTGCCATGATTTACTCCTTTTGTCTTGTGGTGGGGCAAAACTGGTTTGATTTGCCTGTAGTTTTACAAGAAAAACTACTAACGGGTGCTTGCATCTGGCGGTCGGCCGCTTTATCTGAGGCGACACCCTCCCACGTTGAAAGTATGTTGTATTTAGTCTTCTACAATCCGGATGCCCATGTTGCGGGCGGTGCCTTCGATCTGGCGCATAGCGCCTTCAATATCGATGGCGTTCAGGTCCTTCATTTTTGTCTCAGCAATCTCACGCACCTGGGAGCGCGTAACAGTGCCGACAATATCGCGGTTGGGGACACTGGAACCTTTATCAATGCCAGCAGCTTGTTTGAGCAGGATTGCCGCCGGAGAGGTCTTGAGGACGAATGTGAATGAACCATCCTGGAAGACTGTGATCTGGGCTGGGATGATCTGCCCCATGCGTCCAGAAGTCCGGGCATTGTACTCTTTGGTGAACTGCATGATATTAATACCCTGGCTGGCAAGTGCCGGGCCGATCGGGGGAGCGGGGGTTGCTTTCCCAGCCTCGATCTGTAATGTAATTGTTGCCTTTACTTTCTTTGCCATTTTTTCTCCTTTTGTCTTGTGGTGGGGCAAAACAAATTTGTGTTGCCTGCAGCTTTCCAAGGTAAGCTACTAACGGGTGCCTGTACCTGGCGGTCGGCCGCATTTGATCAGGCGGCACCCTCCCACGTTGAAAGTGTGTTGAGCCTAAGCTTTTTCTACTTGTAAGAAATCCAACTCCACCGGGGTTTCCCGGCCAAAGAAGTTGACCATTACCCGTACTTTTGCCCGTTCCATATCGATCTCATCGACNNTTGCGCACCACATACCAGGATTCTTCGGTCATGATCATATTGACCAAAATATACCCCGGGAAGACCCGGCGTTCAACTGTACGCCGCTTGCCTTCCTTTACCTCGATCTCTTCCTCAGTTGGGACAACCACGTCAAAGATCAAATTCTTCATGCCCATGGTTTCAATGCGCTGCTCCAGGTTATGCCGAACTTTATTCTCATAACCGGAATAGCAGTGCACCACATACCAGGCACGGTCATCTGCCACAGTTTCAGGTGTGCGGCTCTGGGTTCCAGAGTCTTGCATTTCTTCCTGATCTGCGGTTTGTTCTTCTTCAGGTTGTTCCAGTCTATCTTCTTCCATAATTTACACACGCTTCCGCCAAAATGAATGCAGCGATCTTGCAGGCCCAAATTCATTCTGGCTGATGATTGGCTTTACATATTCCAGATCAGAGCAAAAAACCGAAAGAACAAGAAATCCAAAGATCCCAGAAAGACAGCCATGACAGCCATCACGATCACAACCACCCAAGTCAGGGAGATTGCTTCGCGCCGGGTAGGCCAGCTTACTTTTCTCAGCTCACCCATCGTATCGCGGTAAAACCGGCGCAGGCCGCGCGACTGTTTACTGACAGCCTGTTTTTTGGGCTGTTTTTTGGATTGAGCCTTCGGTTTTATTTTTGCATCCTTTTTATTTGCCACAGGTTGCTCCTCAAAATTATTGGTGCCGCAACTACTTCTTCTACGGCTAAAACGCCGCAATCATGCGGCGTTGCCATTCTCAGACAGGCGAGGCAGGAATCGAACCCGCAACCTACGGTTTTGGAGACCGTTGCTCTGCCAAATTGAGCTACTCGCCTACAACGCTGTTCTTGGTCTTCCGAGAACTAGCGGGTTTCGCGATGCATTCGATGCGTACGGCATCGCGGGCAGTATTTTTTTAGTTCTAACCTGCTGGGGTCGTTCCTGCGGTTTTTCTCAGTAGTGTAATTGCGTTCTTTACACTCTGTGCATTCCAAGGTCACGACCGGTCGGTTACCTTTTTTACCTGACATACCTATAACTTCCTTCAAAGG
Source organism: Chloroflexota bacterium (assembly GCA_003486225.1). The sequence goes on along the minus strand of DNGN01000327.1, from coordinate 71 downwards.
CATCCCGCCAATGGATGACGGGATGCCTAAATATTCCTAGTTCTGGACTAGTCCAAAATTTCCGTAATCAC
>DNGN01000169.1 GCA_003486225.1 Chloroflexota bacterium | reverse complement strand
CGGGAAAATCTTCCCTGCTGGATGCGATCACCTGGTCTCTTTTTGGGAAGGCGCGTAAAACTGATGAATCCCTGATAAACCTGGCTGTCGCTAAAGAAAAGGGTGGAAAAGCTGAAGTCATTTTTACCTTTGATTATGAACAAAACACATATCGTGTCCAGCGTTCCCTGCCATCCGGGAAAAGCACCATCCTGGAATTCCAGATAAAGGATGGCGATGAATGGCGGACTCTTAGTGAGCGCTCCATCCGGGAAACGCAGGCGCGCATCGAGCAGATCTTGCGCCTGGATTATGACACCTTTGTCAACGCGTCATTCTTCCTGCAGGGTAAGGCCGATCAGTTCACTCAGCAAACTGCCAGTAAACGCAAAGAAGTCCTGGGCAGCATTCTTGGTCTCGAAGTCTGGGAAGTCTATCGAATACGTGCCGCTGGGAGACGCAGGATGGTTGAAGGCGAAGTCGAAAACATTGACGGACGTGTCATGGAAATCGACACTGAGCTTGCCGAAGAACCCTTGCGCAAAGCTCGCCTGGCTGAACTGGTTGCCAGATTGGACGGCCAGACCACAGCCCTGGCCACACACCAAAGATTGGTAGATACGCTGAAAAAAGAAGATGCTTTGCTTGAAACACAGCGGAAGACCCTGGAAATGCTGGCCGGCACCCTGGAGCGGTCCAAAGCGGGACTTTCTGGCCTCCAGAACAGGCTGGCTGTAAAACAGGTTGACCGCGATAAATACGCGGACCTGATCAACCGTGCTGTTGATGTGGAAGCCATTTACCAGGCCTGGCAGCAGGCCCGCGAGGATTTGGCCCGCATGGAAGAAATTGCCGGAAAATTCCGCGACCAGGAAAAACTGCGTCAACCCCTGCTGGAAGGGATCGCGGTGGAAAAAGCCAGGCTGGAGCAGGAAGCCGCGGCGCTTCGTGATCAGGGCACCAGGGTCAACGAGCAGGCTTCCCTGGTGCCTGAATTACAGAACGAGATCGATATGGCCAGAGAATCATTGAGTGAAGCTGAGGCAGATCTTGCCAGACGTGAAGAGATAGAAAAGCGGATTACTTCTGCGCGCGAAAAACAGGCTGCCCTGAAGGCCGAAAACCAGACCCTCAAGGTCCAGATGGATGAACTTAAAGGACGCATCGATCAACTCTCTAAAACCGAAGGCGTAGTATGTCCGTTATGCGGACAGGATTTGAGCGAAGAGCATCGCCAATCCACCCTGGTTGGGTTGGAAAAAGATGGAAGATCCCAGGGCGATCGCTATCGGGCCAATCAGGCTGAGATGAAATCTCTTGCGGAGTCTATCGCCGGAGACGAAATGGACTTATCGCAGGTTGCCGGGGCAGAAACGGCCCGCATGGCAGCTTCTACAATGATCACCCGGCTTAGCGAACGTCTTGAAGGCTTGAAAAAACTTTCTGACGAGTGGCAAAAAACAGGCGAAGGGCGCCTGGCCGAGATCCTTGAAGTCCTCGAAAAAGAGTCGTTCGCGGGGAAACTCCGTGAAGAACTGGCTGTGGTAGATGAAAGACTTGGGGAACTTGGATATGATGCAGCCGCTCATGATGCCGCCAGGCAAGCTGAACTCGAGGGGCGAAGCGCGGAAGAAGAATTTCGAACCCTGGAAGCAGCCCGATCCGCGTTGGAGCCTATCGTGGACGAAATATCGGCGCTCATGTCCGAAATAGAAAGGCAGGGAACAGAAGTCAGCGCCCGGCAGACGGAATACGACCAGGCTGCTGCCGCGCTGTCCGTTCTGGAAGAATCTGCGCCGAATGTGGATGCGGCGTACACTGAATTGCTTAAGATGCAGGAAGAAGTGAACCGGTTGACCCAGGAGGTCGGCGCAGCCCGCCAATTGGTGAACGTGCTGGACGACCTGCGGGAACGAAAAACGGATCTGTCATCGGAGCGTGAGGAAAAACGGCATCTGATCGGGCGTTACAAAACCCTGGAGCGCGCCTTTGGTAATAACGGAGTACCTGCTTTACTGATCGAGGCGGCATTGCCGCAAATTGAAACACGCGCCAATGACCTGCTCGACCGCCTGAGCAATGGGCAGATGAGTATTCGCTTTGTAACCCAGGCCGAGTACAAGGATAAGAAACGTGATGACCTGAAGGAGACGCTGGATATACAAATCAGCGATGGGGCCGGGGTGCGGGATTATGAAATGTATTCGGGCGGGGAGGCTTTCCGGGTGAATTTCGCCGTGCGGCTGGCATTATCTGAAATTCTGGCCCAGCGTAAGGGGGCACGCCTGCAGACCCTGGTTATCGATGAAGGCTTTGGCTCACAGGACCTGCAGGGACGCCAACGCTTGATCGAGGCCATCAATCTGGTAAAGAGCGATTTTGCCAAGATATTGGTCATCACGCATCTTGACGAGTTGAAAGATGCCTTCCCGACACGCATCGAGGTGGAGAAAACAGGGCAAGGGTCAATCGTGCGGGTGATTTAATGATTGCGCGCGCTAATAGAAGAAAGCTGCTGAGGGATTGGAAATACTCCCCAACCCCTCAGCCTGACAGTTATTTACGTGCTTTCCGGAGTCTGGTCATCAGGCCTTATTGAGTAAAATCATAATCCACGATCGAATCTGCGATGGTGTCTATGAAGGCATGATTGGTGCCTCCAACGTTGCTGATGCGAAGTTCCCGGTCGCCCCCGTATTGGTAGAAGAATAGGAAGCGGGAGTTGTCCACCCAGCTCATTTGCTGTACGGTCGATGCGATGGTAGCGATAAGGGATGCTTCCCCTGTTGCAAGCGTGCCCAGGTACATGCTGAGGTCAGAACCATTATTAAGCAGAAATATGAAACGCGTTCCATCAGGGGTCCAGTTTGTAATATTCGCTGATCCACCCGAAGTGAAAATATAGTCTCCGGAGCTATCCAGGTTGGCAATGTGCAGTTCGCGCTGGTTTGCGGTTGGTTCGCCGATGATTTTGGCGTAGGCTACCCGATCCAGGTTTGGAGAGATGGCATTATCCGGCCAGGCAAAAGGGATCCCGGAAAAGCTTCCCATCAGTACTGCGGGAGAGCCATCCGTTGGAATGTACCATAATCCAGTCGGCGGGGTCGGTTCGGCAAGCGGGTCTTCGGGTGGAATGGTGACCCGCAGAGAGCCTGAATCGGCAGCCCAGATTGGGCGCGGGTGGTACCGGTATTCACTGTAAGTGCTGACCAGCGGGAAAGTCAACACATTTGCACGCAGGTTGCTTCCGTCCGCATTGGCTAAGCTGATATGGTCGGGATTGGAAAACGCTAACTGGTTGCCATCTGGTGAGAAATGGAATCTGCCGCCCTGCCCATAATCGAAAATGGTTCTCTTTTCCATGGTATCCACGTTGATAATGCGCACATCTTTGCCAGGCGAATACCCGGGGCCTTCATAGACCGGCACGGTGCTGTAATACAAGTCATGAGTTTTTGGCCGCCACTCAATCAAGTCGATGCTTATTCCCGGGGCATTGTTGTAAGGGCTGGCCGCCTTTAGCGTATCCATTTCCGCCTGACTCACCAGGACACGGGCGTTGGTCGGGCCGCTGGTGTTCACAGCCCAAAGTTCGGAGGTGAAGTAATCATTCGGATCACGACGTTCATAAGCGATGATCTGCCCATCGTCAGAGATGCTGACCTGGATGGTGTCACCTGTTCCGGTCAAGGCCACGCTGCCCTCGCCTTCTGTCCAGATGTGCACATTCCCGTTTTTGATGTAGGCCACCTGCAGCGCTCGCGGTGGGATGAAAGCGGGTGCTGCGGGCGAACTTGCCTCCGTGGGCATTTCGGGCGCTTCAGTTGCCAGGGGGGCAGGGGCATCATTTTCGGACGTGATCG
>DNGN01000338.1 GCA_003486225.1 Chloroflexota bacterium | reverse complement strand
ACCTCGTTCAGCGGGGTATCAACTGTAACCACCGTTGGCTGATTCAGAAAAGATTTAAACGTGGTCGCAATACACTGGCTCCTTTTTTTGCGCCAGCCAGCGAGGGTTTTGGTGCCATGCATCTCGCGCACTTCCTCCTCAAACCATCCCAGCAGGTTAGAGGAGCTCTTATCCGGTATCTTTTTATCCCGGTTTTGCGCTTTGGCTTCACTTTCCAGGCTGGAGGTATTACCCCACTTCTGCAACCCAAGCGCTTGCCCAACCGGCAGGGTGAACAGAATTCCGCTGCGCGGGCGGCCAAAACCGCCTACGACTCTTTCCGCTTCCGAAATCGCAACCGCCAGGGTCTCTGGGTTATCAATCAAACTCATCAGGGTTCTTTGGGGGGGTGAGGAATGCTCAAAAACGCTCAAAAGACCGGCCAAGCCGCTGCGCTGCAATTGACGGGCCGCTTCAAATCCACCCGAACTCGGCAAAAGGGTAATCCCGGGAATCCCCGCAACTTTCCAGGCTTCCAGCAAATCGGGCAGATGTTCCAGATTATGCAGGATCACGATCAGCAAGGTGTAGTTTACAGTCTCCATGAAAACTCCATTCAATCCATGGTTTCAGAGGGTAAGCCAGATCTGCCGCCTCTTTAAAAAACCAACATTGCACTTTTTGCATTATAGCATGGCCGGGTTTTATCTCCCAATCAGAATCCCCATCGCTTCGGGGAATGCATGGATGGGGGTGCAAAATTATAAAAAAACAAGATTCTTGACCCGCATCGGTCACCTGTGTCATAATGTGGGTATCCACACGATTGCCAGCATTCCTGCCAGGGTAAACGGTTCATCATTATCAGGAGAACAATGGCAGACCAGGCAAAATCCAAATATCAGGTTGTCCCTAAAAATATTTTTTTAGTCGTGGGTCCCAACCTGCTCCCAATCGAATATCCCACCACCAACATCGGCAGGCATATCAACAACAACGTCATCATCAACGAGCCGCTGGTTTCGCGCTACCATGCACGCATTCTGTTCCGCGAGAACAAATTTTTCATCGAGGATTTGGGCTCTACTCATGGCACGATGGTGAATGGTCAAAAAATAAAGATCCAGCAAGTCAGCAACGGGGACACAATCTCGATTGCCAGCACGCCAATTTTGTTCATCGACCGGAGCAAAATCCTGGCTTCTGAAACGGAGCGCGTGACAAAACCCTTCCAGGAACAGGAATAGGGGTTCCAATCCGAAATGCGCGCATTTTGCATGGCCTAGTATTGCGTTCTGTTGATGATTTTCGGGTAGAATCCTAAATGGAAACGAAGGTTTCCATTTTTGTCGAATCAGGACACAGCTCATTCCAGATCCAAAGCTGAGTTCATCCACCAACAGGATAAGCCTGCAGGTAACAATCAGAAAGCAGATACCCATATCATGCCATCCATCATTCTCATTCCAATCCTGCTGCTTGTAGACAGTCTGCATTTTGTTTTCGCCAGGCTGCTCTTCCCCCTCAGCCCTCCTTCGGTGTCCGTTCTGTTTGTCCTATCCATCGCCACGCTTGAAGTGGGGGTCTTTGCTGTCCTCCAAAAAAAGCTCAACTGGGACGAGATCAGGCGCAACTTGTGGTTGTTTGTCACACTCGGCTTGCTGATCTCTGCAAGCACAACGATCAATTATGGGGCGGTTGAATACATCGACCCGGGCATTGCCTCTGTACTTTCGCAAGCTGGAACCGTTTGGACCGTTTTATTCGGCTTACTCTGGTTGAAAGAGACCCTTAAAAGCGGGCAGATCTTAGGCGCGGTGCTGGCAGTTAGCGGGATTTTCCTGGTTAATTTCCAGGCCGGCAATTATGTCCAGATCGGTTCACTGCTGGTGCTGCTCTCGTCCGCCTTATATGCGCTGCATGCCGCCCTGGCAAAAAAGTTCAGCGAAGACATGGACCTGACCAACTTTTTCTTCGCCCGGCTGGCCTTCTCCTCAGCCTCTATCCTGATCTTTTCCATCTTCATGGGTTCATTGGCCCTGCCGCAGCCCTCAGCCTGGCCGTATATTATCCTGGCAGGCACATTCGACGTGGCCGTCAGCCGCGCTCTGTATTACATGGCCCTGCGGCGCCTGAAACTGACGGTGCACACCCTCATCCTGACCCTTTCGCCAGTTATGGCAATCTTATTATCAGCCGCCCTTTTTGGCTCCAAGCTCACCTCGCGGCAGGTGGTCGGCGGCATGATCGTCTTGATCGGGGTGATGATGGTAGCCGTTTGGCGAGAGCGGCAGAAACCAGCTGAAACACCCGTCACATCCCAGTAGAACAAAATTCAAGAAAAAAATCCGACAGCCCTCCTTAAATAAAAAAGCAGCTTACGCTGCCTATGTAGTGTTCCAGTATGCTGCGGTGGGAGGCAATTGGTTCCCCTATTGTGCCTCAGGCAAGGTCAGAACGCCTTTTAATCGATCCGGTTCTGAGCCTGGCGCAGATAGGCTTCAAGTTCGTCCAGGCAACGTCCCCAGTAGGAATCAATCGACTCAATGGTCAGGGTAAATTTTGCCAGGGTGGGTAGGTGGGTAAAAATCTCGTCGGGCAGTGCATCTGCCTGGCGCCGGATACTGTGTCCCAAAGCATTGATGGTCTGCCAGTGAATGCTCGCTTCACCTTTCTGGTGATCAATGGCATCCAGGCGCTGGCCTACTTCACTGAGGGCATCGAATACATTCTCCAATAACAATCGCTCTTTATCGGTCATAAGTTTTAATTTTACCTCATCCTAGTTTGTCTGCAAGTAATTTAGTAC
>DNGN01000208.1 GCA_003486225.1 Chloroflexota bacterium | reverse complement strand
GAACTGGTCACGGTGGATATGGCGGCTCTCGGAGAGGGGCAGAACTCGGATGAATTCCACGCCACCCTGTGTGTCAAAGACTCTGGAGGGCCGTACCACTTCAGCCTGAACCAGCGACTGCGCCAGCTGGCAGAGGCGCATCAAATTCCGTTCAAGGTCGACATCTACCCTTATTATGGATCAGATGGTGAGGCTTATTGGCGTGCCGGTGGGGATGTGGCGGNNGCCGTTAGTTTTGCCCGCAGCCCGGCTGTGATGGCGCATACGGCCTGGGACCTGGCGGAGCAGTCACAGGGCCGATTTATCCTCGGCCTGGGTACGCAGGTCAAGCCGCATATCAACCGCCGTTTCGGCATGCCCTGGCCGGATTCAGTAACTGGCCAACTGCGCGAGCAGATTGCCGTGATGCGCGCTTTCTGGCGCAACTGGCAGGAAAATGAACGCCTGTCTTTCTCCGGGGAGTATTACCAGATCAACCTGACCTCGCCATTCTTTGTGCCGGCTGCCCATCCGTATGCATCTATCCCGGTCTTTATCGCGGGAGTTAATGTTGGCCTGGCAAAATTGGCGGGAGAGGTGGCCCAAGGGTTCCATACCCATCCCTTCCATTCACCAGCCTATCTGCAGGAAGTGATCGTGCCGCAGATTAGCGCAGGCGCAGAGCAGGCCGGCCGCACCCGCCAGGATGTCCAGGTGGTGGCACACGCCTTCGTGGTCACCAATGAAATCGAACACCAGATGGTGCGCCAGCAGATCTCTTTTTATGCCTCAACCCCCTCCTACCGCAGCGTGCTGGCTCACCATGGCTGGCAGGAGGTTGGCGAANNCTGATATCAGATGAGATGGTGGAAACGTTTGCCACCATCGCCCCAGCTGCTGAGTTGGCTGATGCCCTCAAGGAGCGATATTCCGGCATCGCAGAGCGTATCAACTTATACCTCCCCTTCGTCCCCGGAGAAAGGGATGATTTCTGGCGCCAGCTTTGTGGGGCTTTTTAGCTGTATGGCAGAGAAATCTTTCTTCATCGTCGATGCACACCAGGACCTGGCCTGGAATATGCTCACTTTTAGGCGGGATTACACCCAGACGGTCCAACAAATCCGAACTCGGGAAACGAAGACAGACATCCCCAAGTTTAATGGCAGCAGCTTGCTTGGCTGGGATGCCTACCAGCGGGGGAGAGTTGGCCTGGTTTTTGCGACTTTGTTCGCAGCCCCGATGCGGAAAAAAGAAGGTGAATGGGACATCCTGTGTTATCAGGATGATGCTCAAGCCCAGGAACTCTACCAGCGCCAATTAGATGCCTATCACAGGCTGGTCGATGATCATCCCGGCTCATTTCGTCTGATCCAGACCCAGGCCGACCTGGGCAGCCATCTGAAGGAATGGCAGCAGGCGCCGGAATACGTACCAGACCCAGCCCCACCCGATTTAACCTCCAGCCCTGAAGAGGAACCCGCTGATCAAAAATCCCGCCCTCCCATTGGCCTGGTGATCTTGATGGAGGGGGCTGAGGGCATCCGGCATGTGGAAGAATTGCCCCGCTGGTGGCGCGGCGGCGTCCGGCTGATCGGCCCTGCCTGGATCGGGACGCGCTTTTGCGGCGGCACCGGCGAACCCGGTAAGCTGACCAAAGACGGGTTTCAGCTCCTGGAAGCTATGGCCGAGTTTGGTTTTGTCCTCGACCTCAGCCATATGGACGAACAAGCTGTGATGCAAGCGCTGGATACCTACCCCGGCCACGTTGTCGCCACACATGCCAATCCGCTGGCCATGCTCCCCGGAGAGGAAACCAACCGCTTTTTGCCCAACCATCTCCTGGAAGGTATCTTTGCCCGCAACGGGGTGGTGGGGATTGTGCCTTACAACCGCTTTCTGGACAGCAACTGGCGCAAGGGTATGCGCCGCCAGCTGGTTTCCATTCAGCAGGTCGCTGCCCATATCGATTATGTCTGCCAGCTGGCAGGCGATTCCAGGCATGTCGGGTTCGGGTCAGATTTTGATGGCGGTTTTGGCTGGCAGCATGTCCCTGAGGAGATTGACACAATTGCAGACCTGCAGAAGCTGGCCCCGCTGCTGGCCGATAAAGGGTATTCAGATGCCGACCTGGCAGCCATCTTTGGCGGAAATTGGCTCAACGTGTTACAATCTGCCCTACCGGAGGACGTGTGACTCACGCAGAATTTCCTAAGCCCCCTCGACGCATCAATAATACTTTCACCAGACGAGTTGGTCTGGCCCTGACCATTTTGGGTATGCTGGTTTTTACCCTTGGGGCGGTCCCCGGCTGGTTTGGTTTGGATAACAGCCAGGCGGTGGGTTTTGTTCAGGTAGTGGTGATCAGTGGGGGGCTGCTGATGATCTGTCTGGGGGGAACCTATACCCTGGGCTCATTATGGCCGCGCCATTGGCGTTCGATCCCTGCGGATATCGGGCTGCGGCTGGCCTGGAGCGGATGGGTATTCGCGGCTGTTTCGGCCTTGGCCGATATTTTCGGGTTGGGCACCCGGCCGCTGGCGGTTTCCTTTACCTTTTTTGGCTTCTGGCAAGCCCGCGGGGTGATGATCGGTGAGGCGGTGATGTTCATTGGCTTTTTCATGATGATCCCCTTTCAGAAAGAATTTCCACCTGACCCATCAGAGCAAGTTGAGGAAGAAATATCTGCCGAAGCAGGGGAAGAGGCTGAGCAGCAAGACAAAGTTTCCATCGTCATTGATACCGAGTAGGTCTGATCGTAAAATCAAATCAATCCAGATGGATTAAAAAAATTCTCGCAGGAGAATTTTTGTTTGGATTCAAATCATTCTGCCGGGGTCTCAGTTTCTGGAAGGACAATCTCCAAATCTGATAGTTCTGCAGTTTGTTGTAGGGTGGCTTTTTTGGGGGGGCTTTGCGCTGGCTGCAGGTGGTGTGGAATATCGATGATCATGCGCTGAAACCCAAGTTTCCTTCTGCGGTACAGCAGGGTGAATTTGATCAGCCAGGCCATCTGGTTGTGCAGCATGTTCTCCCAGAAACTGACGGTCACAAATTCTGGAATGACAACCCCGGCCAGCATGCCGTCTGCGCTTTGCTCATCATACTCGTCGAGAAAGTCTAATAGTGGTTGAATGACAGAACGATAGGGTGATGGGATCACGACGATGGGCAGGTCTGGGAAAATAGCTTTCCATTTTTGTTCAATGCGCTCCCCTGCGCCGGGTTCGATCTCCACATAGACGGCCGTGATCTGGTCAGAGATTGAAAGCGCATACCGCACGGCATCCAGAATGCCTTTGTGGATGCCTGAGATCGGGATCACGAGGCGGATTTTTTGGTAGGCTTTGATCACGACAGAGCTCGGGTCCAACGATAATTGCTCACTGATATCCAGATAATGGCGTTCAATTCTGAGGAACAAAAACACCAGGAAGGGGATGACCAGAAATGTGATCCAGGCGCCCTGTAGGAATTTGCTGATCCCAACCACCGCCAGCATTGCACCTGTGGTAAGACCGCCTATACCGTTGAGCAGTGCTTTGAATTTCCAGAACTTGCCTCTGACATTTTTCCAATGCAGCACCATACCGGTTTGTGAGAGCGTGAAAGCCAAAAAGGCCCCGATGGCAAATAAGGGGACCATCGCATGCGTTCTGCCGCCGAATAGCAGGATCACAACTGCGGTGGAAAAGGAGAGGATCAGGATACCGTTGGAAAATACCAGCCTGTCCCCAAGGGCTTGGAATTGGTTTGGCAGGAATTTGTCTTTGGCCAGGAAGACCGCAACCCGCGGGAAACCGGTAAACGAGGTGTTGGCAGCTACTGTCAAGATTGCCAGGGTGGTGATCTGGATAAAGTAATAGGGGATTGAATTGCCAAACAGGGCTCGCGCCAAAGCCGAAAGGATTGTCTCTGAACCCGAGGGAACCACTTGATAATATTGGATTAGACCTAACGTGCCCAGAAAGAGGAATGCCATGGTAATGGCCATAATGATCAGCGCTTGCCCGGCTTTCTTTGCGATTGGTTCTTTAAAGGCTGGCACACTGTCGCTGATCGCTTCAATCCCGGTCAGGGCGGTGCTCCCTGAAGAGAATGCACGTACCAATAAGAACAATGAGAGCGGCTGAAGGCTCTCAGGGGGTGCATTCTGGATGGCGATTGGGTTACCCAGGATGATCTGGAGCAGACCGTAGAATACCAACACAGCATAGGAGGCGACAAAGAAATACACTGGGATCGCCAGTACAGTGCCGGTCTCTCTGACGCCCCTCAGGTTGATGATCGTGATCATCGCCAGCAGCAGCAAGGCAACCTGCACCCGGTGGGTTCCGATGGACGGAAAAGCTGATGAAAGCGCATCCACCCCAGCACTCAGACTGACTGCCGCAGTCAGCAGATAATCAAAAAGCAGGGCAGCCCCTGTCAATAGGCTCGGAAAGCGGCCCAGGTTTTCCCTGGCCACCACATAAGACCCTCCGCCAGAAGGATAGGCTTGGATCGTCTGGTAATACGAGGTGGCGACAATAAACAGGATAGCAGAGATCACCAGCCCGATGGGCAAGGTGTACGCAAGGCCCAGGCTGCCGGCAACTGCCAACCCGAGAAAGATCTCCTGGTTTGCATAGGTAATTGAGGAAAGTGCATCCGGGGAAAAGGAGGCCAGGGCACGGAACACGCCTAAACGGGTGTGAGCCATCTCAGAACTTGGTAGTGGCGAACCGAAGAAAAAGGTGCGTATCCTGTGCGGCATATCTGATTTCGATTATACCTGAGATACGGGATCTTTTACTGGGCAAGTTAAGCAGCTTCGCCGTAACCGTTAAATAATCAATATTTGGAACCGATGATCCAGATGGTTGCTGGTTTACACCTCAATATGCAGCCGGACCAGAATCAAAAGCAGGACAGCAAACTTTGCTGTCCTGCTTCTTTTTTTACGGAATGGTCAGACTAGAGTGCGACGACTTCTTGCGCCTGGGGGCCTTTCTGGCCTTGGGTCACAACAAATTCAACGCGCTGTCCTTCTTCCAGTTTGCGGAAACCTTCACCCTGGATGGCAGTGTGATGTACAAAGACATCCTTACCGCCTTCACGTTCGATGAAGCCGAAACCTTTGACATTGTCAAACCA
>DNGN01000204.1 GCA_003486225.1 Chloroflexota bacterium | reverse complement strand
ACAGCAGGTCATATCGAAAAAGCCGAAGCCATCCTGGGGGCTTTACGCGGCAAGTATGTTAATTACCTTGTCACCGACAACCTCACAGCAGCCCGCATCCTGGAACTGGCAGAAGAAAAAGCTGGAAAATAATGCTCAAATTAGAAAAAATTCAAACGATCCTGCTCGATGGTGACGGAGTGCTTTGGAAATCAACCGACCCGATTCCTGGTATCCAGGAATTTATTCAGTTCCTGGAACAAAACAAGATCCAATGGGCGCTGCTGACCAACAACAATACCCACACCGTCAAGACCTATGTCAACAAATTAGCAGGTTTCGGCATTCAAATCGATCCCGCCAGGATATTCACCAGTTCAACGGTCACTGCTGAGCATATCAAGAAAAAATATGGACCTGGCGCTCCCATCTACGTTGTTGGCATGAATGGCCTGCTGGATACGCTTGCAGAAGCTGGATTGACCGTTTTCACTGGAGAAACCCCTCCCCCCACTGAGGTTGTCGCTGTGGCAGCTGGCATGGACCGGGAGATCACCCACGAGAAGATCAAGATTGCCATGCGGCTAATTCTGAATGGGGCAGAATTCATCGCCACCAATACCGATGGCTCTTTCCCCACCCCTGAGGGACTGAACCCGGGTACAGGCATGGTGATTGGAGCAATCCAGGCAACCACTGGGGTAAAACCTACCGTGATCGGCAAACCCAAGGAAGCTATATTCCTATCCGCCTTGCAGTTTTTCAACACACTTCCTGAAAGCACATTAATGGTTGGTGACCGGTTGGAAACAGATATCCTGGGTGCTCTCAGGCTTGGCATCCAAACCGCTGCAGTTTTAAGCGGTGTTACATCCAGGGCACAGATTGCGCAGAGCAATATTAAACCCGATCTTGTCTATGAAGATATAGCCGATCTGCACCTGGACATGCAAAAAAGGCTGGCAGATTCCAAGAACGCCCCAGCCAGTTCATCAATCTAAACGCGAGCAGGAATATTCAACTATGAAGAAACTAAAAGCTACCATTCACAAGTTTTCTGGCCATTGGCCTTTAAAGCTACGTTGGGAAAACCAGCGTTCGCGCGATTACCATGCCAGTCATGTCTCCTCGGTATCTGAAACATGGCTCATTGGCAAGCCGGAGGGGGCCGAAAACTTTGCCATGCGCTACTATAAAGTTGGTGAGGAAGGTTTCAGTCGCAAGGAACAGCACCCCTACGATCATGGGATCCTCATCTTGCACGGGCAAGGCCTGGTACACCTGGGAGATAGTGATCACCCCATCAGTCAGGGGGATGTGGTGTATATCCCCGCCGACATGGAACACCAATTGATCAATACAAGCCAGGAACCCCTGGGCTTTTTGTGCATCATCCCGGCCAGGCGGGAGAAAAATGGCGCAGTGGTCTGGGCGGATGAGAATATCGTCTTTGATTGAGCTTTGCGCGCGCGAGCTGTTATGGGCAAAAAATTAAACTGGGCCATATTAGGTACAGGCAAAATATCCAATCGCTTCGCGGCAGCACTCAATCATCTGACCGACCAGACAACCTTGCTAGCGGTCGGCTCACGAGACCAGGCAGCAGCCGATGCCTTCGGAGACAAATACCATATCCCCCACCGCTACAGCAGCTATGCCGAAGCAGCATCCGATCCGGAGGTGGATATCGTGTACATCGGCACGCCGGGTGTTTTTCATCTCCGTGATGCCAGCATGGCCCTCGAAAACAACAAACATGTGCTCTGCGAAAAAGCCTTCACCATGAATGCCAGCCAAGCCCAGCAATTAATCAATCTTGCCCGGAAGAAAAAACTCTTCCTGATGGAAGCGATGTGGACCCGATTTTTTCCTATCCACCGGCGTATTCGTGAACTGATCCAGAAAAACACCATCGGCAAGGTCAACGGGATGACCATCAACTTCATCGCCAAGCCACCATTTGATCTTAATAACCGCTTCTTTGACATCCATCTTGGCGCAGGTGTACTGCTCGATACTGCTTCTTATGGTGTATCCTGGGCTTCAAGCCTGTTTGGCGTTCCAGAAGCTGTGACGGGCTTGGCCACTTTTGGCGAATCTGGGGCAGATTATCAAACCTCCTTGGTCCTCCGATACCCTGAGGGACAGCTCGTTTCCCTGATGTCTTCCCAAATCTCGTATGACGATAAAAGAGCGGTTATCTTTGGATCGGACGGGAAAATTGTTGTTCACGATCCCTGGTATAAGCCAACCGAAATGACTCTCTATATTGAAGGAAGAGCAGCCCAAAAGATTGAATATCCCCTCAACAACTACAATGGCTATGAATATGAAGCGCTTGAGGTAGTGCAGTGTATCCGAGCCGGAGAAATCGAGTCCAAGATCATGCCATTGGATGAAACCTTCACCATCATGCAGACCCTGGATACTGTTCGCCAGGAATGGGGATTTAGGTATCCATCTGAAGGTTAATCCCTCAGCCTATCCAGGCAGATACCACGCACATCACAAGCCACTCACCATATGAAAAATTGGAGAATTTGATGGCCCTTTACTTAGATTCAGCAATCATGCAAGAAGCCGAAGAAGCTGCACAAACCGGCTGGATTTACGGGATCACCACCAATCCCATCCTGCTAGGTCGCAGCCAATTCACCCCTGATGAAACCCTTCGGAAGCTGTCCGCCCTTCCAGTCCAGGAAGTCTATTACCAGGTCAAATCTTCAGACCTCACAAAAATGCGTTCAGAAATAAACCTCGCTCAAGACATATTGGGAGAAAAGCTGGTCGTAAAGATTCCCCCTACCGCTTTAGGTTTTCGCTTTGCAGCAGAAATTTCTGCCGGATTCAAAACCTGCATTACGGCGATCTATTCACCTGCCCAAGCCCTGGTAGCCAAAGAAACTGGCAGCCAGTATATTGCTGTTTATGTCAATCGGGCAACCAGATTATTAGGCGATGGCATTGAAATGACCCGATCGATTGCAGAGGTGCTGGCTGGCAGCCAAACGCAGGTCCTCGCCGCCAGCCTCAAATCCACCCAGGAGGCAGTGGCTGCTTTCAAAGCAGGTGCCAACCACCTTTCCTTGCCGCTGAATATCCTTAAAGCCCTCATTGCAGACCCCCTCTCCGCTCAAGCCGTTGAAGAGTTTGATCAGTCTGGCGCTCACCTCTAAAAAGGCTCCTCAACCCACTTTATACGCCCCATCAATCCAGTTAAAGTTTATGGCAGAATTAAAAATGGCAGGGTATCCATGAAGATACCTGCCATTTTAATCGTGACTTTGCTAAACCTTGAAAGCCCCTTCGCCGATGCGCACACTAGCAGTCTATTTCCCTGCCGGGGAATGTGGGGATGCCTTCAAGGCGATTAGCTTCCAGGCCCACCAGACCTTGATCTGGATGAAGAAGGAATTTCCTAAATCCCCTGAAGGAAAAAATGTGGAGATGGTTTAAGAACAAGCAGATATTTTACTCAAAAAAATTTTGGTGTATCATACATGTAGGGCAACCTGATGAATCTGTTTGAATACCCGGGCTCTTCGACGCCAGCATCCGACCAAAACCAGAAGCAGGTCGTTTTTTTATTAGGTAGTTTTTAGAAGGCGGGGTAACGGAAGCAAAGCCTATTTTATTGATGAGAATTTCTCCAGCGCGTGCGAGAAATTCAGCAAGAGGACAGGGTTGTGCATAACATTTGTCTGAGGAGGTGATGTAAGACGCCCACATAAGAAAATATTGAACCAGATACGATAGCTCGCTTTAGATCAGCGAGCAACCAATCAAAATCAATCGTAATCACTACTCTTTCATTTTCGCAAAAAACAGGACAGGGAATAATGAAAAAATCAGATAGTGGTTCTGGGCGCGGAAAAAAACGCGCATTCTTACGGATTGGATTGGGCCTGATCATCCTGCTGGTGGTGGGATACCTGGGAATTGGCGCGGTGGCTGCAAGCCAGCTCTCGGTGCCCAAAATTAATTTCAATCCAACTCAAAATCCGTCTGTGTTTGGCCTTAGCTATGAAGAAGTTCGATATCCGGCACGCAATGATGGTCTGGAGATTGCGGCATGGCATCTTCCGTCGGAGGACAATCAAAAGGTGATCATTTTGGTGCACGGGCGGGATAACAGCCGCACCAATGGCTTTTGTGATGAGTTTGTCACCTTTGCCAAAGACCTGCATAACGCTGGTTACTCTGTGATGATGATCGATCTGCGCGGTCATGGGGAAAGTGCAGAATCTCGCTTCTTTTTTGGGATCAAAGAGTATCAGGACATCCTGGGGGCAGTCGATTGGCTGGAGGCACGCGGATACCAGCCAGGCAAGATCGGCGTGCTGGGGTATTCTCTTGGTGCAGCATCAGTAATCTATGCTGCTGCGGAGGAAGAGGATATTGGGGCCATCTGGCTTGACAGCGCGTATGCAGATGTGGAATCGGTGATTGAACACAGCTGGGTCTCCGTCAGTGGGCTGCCGCAGATATTTTTATATCCCACTGAATGGATGATGCGCCTTCTGTTCAAAAACGATATTTCCGATTCACGACCGATCGATCAAATCGGCAAAATTGCCCCCCGGCCGATTTATATGGCGCACTGCCAACAGGATAACTTTGTCCCCTTCTCTCAGATGGATGAGCTATTGACAGTTGCCCAAAACACACAAACCTGGAAGATTGCCAATTGTGACCAGCATTCGAAGGGCCTGGATCTGGTTCCAGAACACCTCAACGGCCACGCAATCGGCTACAGCTTGCAACCGGAGGATTACACTCAAAGGGTCGTTGAGTTCTTCGATGAGAACTTAGAATAAATAATACGTAATGAGGGTTAAAAAAACAGGGTATCCATGAGGATACCCTGTACTGTTTTACGCGAACAATCTAAACTTCGAAAGCCCATTCCCCACTGCGCATCACCGGTTCAACCTTGCCAGAAGCAGTGATGCCGTCAACATCCATGTGCTCAGAGCCAATCATAAAATCAGTATGGGTTATGCAGCTGTTGCCGCCAGCTGCCTCAAATTCCTCTGGGCTCATCTCCTCTCCGCCTTCGAAGCTGAAGCGGTAGGCACTGCCCAGAGCGATATGACAGGAAGCATTCTCGTCGTACAGCGTATTCAGGAACAAATAGCCGGACTGCGAGATCGGAGAGCTGTTCGGCACCAGGGCAATCTCTCCCAGGTAGCGGGCGTTCTGGTCGGTTTCCAGCAAATTGTGCAGGTGAGCTTCACCCACCTCAGCTTTGGCATCCACCACCCGGCCATCCCGGAAAGTCAGGCTGAACTTGTCAATGAACATCATGCCGCGTACGTTGAGCGGTTTGGTGGCGCGCACCGTACCATTGACCTGCATGCGGTGTGGTGCCGTGAAGGTCTCTTCAGTGGGGATATTGACCACTGAAGGAATACCGGCTTTGCTTTTCATGCAGGCGCTCAGCCATTTCTGGCCTTCAGGCAGGCCCATCCACAGATCGGTGCCTGGGGCAGTCAGTTTCAGGGCCGCGTATCTCTTGTGGTTGAAGTAGTCCGAACGAGCTGCCAGGTTAGCAATGTGCCGCTCCCACTCTGCCAGTGGGTCATCTGTGGTCGAGATGCGGCACATCTCAAAAATAATCTCCCACATTTTGCGGATTCGCTCCCCTTCAGGCACATCCGGCAGTACGCTTGCCGCCCAGCGCTCCGTCGGCACTGCGATGCCAGCCCAATTGATACCCCGATTCCGCACCAGGTTCAGGTAAGGCTTCAGCTGTTGGGATTGAGTTTTCTGAAACACATTCACCAGCGAAGGATCCTGCTTCAGCAAAAGGGTCGG
>DNGN01000118.1 GCA_003486225.1 Chloroflexota bacterium | reverse complement strand
ATGGCTGCCATGGTCACATTTATCGCCGACCGGCTTCCATTTCTGAATCATAAGATCCTGTGGATCCAATACCGCACCCTGGTTGCGATCTTGCTCAGCGTGTTAACAGGCTGGCTGGTGAACCGCGGTCCTAAAATGGCTGCCCGCACATTCGGCCCGGCAACAGCTGGTGTCCTGGCCTTGCTGTGGGCGATGGTTTTTGCCACGATCTTCAAGTATGGGGTCCAGTTGCCAGATTTTAATCTGCAGGCATTCTCGGGTGAATATTTCCATTTTACGATTGGCGGTTATGTCCGCATCCTGGCTGTGATGACCGGGATTGAGGTTTTTGCCAACCTGGTGGCAGCCTACGGCGGGACACCCTCCGAGCGCAGTAATAAAGCCTTTGTCAGCCTGCTGATCATTATGGGCACAACAGGCATCACCATGTTGATTGTTGGTCCGGCCATCTACCAGCTGGCAGACCCGAATATTGTTGAGGTTTCGGTCTTTACCCAGACAATGGACCTGCTGCTGCCCAAGCCGCTCCCGCTGATCGGGACCCTGGTGGGTGTGGCTGTGCTTATGTCTGCTTCTGCGGCCAGCGCGCAGGGATTGCAAAACCTGGCCCTGGGCTTGCGAAAACGCCGCTATATTCCCCCGACCTTTGGCAGGGTTAACCAGTTTGAGGTGGCCGATAAGCCCGTCTGGACAGAAGTGGTGATTGTCTCGATCTGTTTTATCTTGTTTGGCACCCATGAGGAAACTTACCTGGCCCTTTATGCTGCGGGGGTGTTTATCCTGCTCAGCATGACTGGCTGGGCGGTCACCAAACGCTTGATCGGTCAGCTGCGAGACGACTTCTCGATTAGCAATTTTGGCCTGATCCTCGGTACCCTAATTGCTTCTCTGCTGACCACGGCTGCCACAGTCATCATCTTTGAGGAACGCTTCCTGGAGGGTGCCTGGACTTACCTGGTCTTTATCCCCTTGCTGTACGCTTTTTTCAGCTACTTCCGCAACCGTCTGGGAGCTCCATCACCGATGATGGAATACCTTGGGCGTTTGGATGCAGCTCAACTGGCCGGTTTTGGCTTTGGCCAGATGTCTGTCAGTAAAGAGGCCTCGAATGGCGGGGTGATGGTCGAGGAAGAAATCACCTGGCAGCCGGAGCCGATTGAAAAGAGTGTCTGGCGTGATGAACGGATTACGATCCAGAAGATTGCTGTCCTGCTGGATGGTTCTCTTTATGCAGCCCAGGCGATCCCTTATGCCGAAGCTGTGGCCAAGGTGACCAATGCGCAGCTGATTTTGCTGTCGTCGGTTAAGAATGAAACCCAGGCCCAGAAGGATGTTTTCGATGCAGTCAGCCTTGAGAGACAAACTTACCTGACAGGCGTGGCTGAACAGCTGAGCCTGAATGGCATCTTGGTTTCAACCGAGGTGCGGGCTGGCTATCTGGCCGATACTACGAAACAGCTGGTTGAGGAACAGCACATCGACCTGGTGGTCACTTCCACGGTTGGGAAATCCGGCAACCCGCACTGGCTCAGCGGGGGTATTTCCAGCAAGCTGATGCGGCAGATTACTGCCCCGGTGCTGCTGGTTCAAATGAAAGATGAGCAAGCCGTGGTAGCTCCTAAAATGGAGCGTATCCTGGTTTCGCTGGACGGTTCGATCCTGGCTGAGAACACCCTGCCCTACGCCAGGGCTTTCGCCAAAGCCTTCCAGAGTGAGATTGTACTGCTGGCGGTACCGCAGGTGCCGGAAGTGAAAAGCTACCGGGCTCCCGACGAGGCGATTGACCAGATCCGCACTCAGATGGAAAGCACGATGGACAACTTCCTGGGTGCTGTTGCCCGTTCTCTGCGGGAAGACGGGCTTGCCGTGCGCACCGTTACCAAAGGTTCGCTGCCTGTGCGTACGATTGTGTCGGTTGGCGACGAGGAAGAAGTGGACCTGATTATGCTCACCTCGCGCGGGCGCGGCGGCATAGACCGGCTGTTTATGGGCAGTGTGGCGGAAAGTGTTGTCGCCGAGAGCGATAAAGCTGTNNAGTACCAGTGCGGCGGTGAAGCCAAACATCAGCGGAAACCCCCAAAGTTCCGCAAAATAACCGCTGAGCATTGCGCCCAATGCCCCAGCAGAGAACATAAACCCGAGGATCAAACCGGAAGCCAGGCCCATCCCGCTGGGGATCAAGCGCTGCGCCAAGACCACGATAATGCTGTGCGTGGCCCCTGTGCAGGCACCCGCCAAAGGCACCAGCAGGTACAACCACTCAGACCAGCCGAGGATGGCAATCGCACTGATCGGCAGGCTGGCCAAGCTCAGTGCAATGGAGGCCACTTTGCGTTTCCCGTAGGTGTCGGCCAGGTTTCCCCCCAGCACGTTGCCAATCGCTGAGCCGCCCATGAAGAGCGCGGCCAGGAAACCATACTCAGATGGGGATTTGCCGAGCAGTTCCAGGTGTTTGGGCAGGAAGGTCATCATGTTTTGCTGGGCCCATGCCTGAAAGGCGGCCAGGAGTGCCATAGCCGCCAACCCCCAGGAGAGTAAGCGGATTGGTTGTCGGCCGGGGTTGGTGGCTGGATTGCTCTCTACGGCCGGGGTGGGCCTGAGCTTGCGTCCAGAAAAAGCGGCGTAGAAGGCGGTGGGGAACATCAGCAAGGAAATTCCCAGCAGTCCTTTGGTGCCCGCATTTTGCAGGATCACCCCGCTCAGCATCGGACCAACAAACAGCCCAAGCTGCCCAAACAAGAAAAAATAAGAGGCCGAGGTGGTCTCGCGCCCTTTAAAGACGGTCCGGCCGATCAGAGTCGCCTGCATGGTGCCGGCCGGGTGAAAGACGCCTGAACCTAAGCCTGCCACCACCAGCAATACCATACCAGGAATGCCGCCTACCAGGATCCCGGTTGAATAGAAGATCCCCATCCACAAAATCCCGGTGGCCATCACCCAGCGAGATCCGATGCGGTCTGCCAGGTAGCCGAAAACAGGCTGGATCAGGGCTGCGGCAACGGTATAGGCAGTGCTGTAAATGGCAAGTTCTGTGATCGACAGGCCTAACGGCACGCTCAGAAAGGTAAACAGGACCGCCCGCTGGCCGTTCAGTACATCGACGGCCAAATGACCGATAAGGGCGGAGAGCAGGATTGCATTGGTCAGGATCGCCATAATGGTTCAGTTTTAGTCAAAAATTATTTTTGGGGTTGGGTTTTGCGCTGGTAAATCCCGCGCTCGGCTATCACCCGGCGCACGGGTTCCGGCAGGTAAAAGCAGTAGGGNNCCAGGAAAGGCTTTTTCGATGGGTGCAAGCTCAAGCTTATCTTGCGGCCGCCGCATGACACCGATCAGGTCGCAATTTGCGATGAATTCTTCTTGCTTGTGCCAGTCGTGTGGCAGGCCGACGAGAGAATCGCCACCCATCAGATAGATCAACTGGTCGTGCGGGTATTGCTCCCGTAAGATGAGCAGGGTATCGGCTGTATAGTGTGGGCCAGGACGGTCGATATCCACCGTGGAAAGTTCAAACCCCGGCTGGTTTTCAATGGCCGCCGATAGCATCGCAACGCGGTCTTCCAGGCGGGTCAGCTTCCGGCCTTGTTTGTGCGGCGGGTCTGGGGTTAATACAAAAAGCAGCAGATCTAGCTCAAGCTGGTACTGCGCTTCTGCAGCCAGAATCAGGTGCCCGAAATGCGGGGGGTCGAAGGTGCCGCCGAAGATGCCAATGCGCCTTGATTTGACCAAAGCCTCAATCCTCCCATTCTAATTGGAAATCACCAATGTAGACCGTGTCTCCCTGTGTGATGCCGGCATCCCTTAATGCCTGGTCAATGCCCAGGGTTTCTAAGATGCGCTGGAAGCGACGCACGGATTGGTCGTATTCCCAATAGGTCATGGCGGCGGCGCGTTGGATCGCTACCCCGCTAACGCGGTATCCGCCGTCATCCTCGCGGCTGATAGAAAACTCATTCGGATCTGTTTCGTGCCGGTAAACTGGCATTTCGACAACTGGGGTGGGTTCCGGCGTTTCGGCCAGGAGCTGGGCTGCCCGGTAGAGCAGCTTGCGCAGATTGTCCCCGCTGACAGCCGAGATCAGCATAGGCTGTTTGATGCCATGCTCCTTGAACTGCTGTTCATATTCCGGCCACAGGTCTCGCACAAAGGGCAGATCAGCCTTGTTTAGAGCAACTACCTGTGGTTTATTGGCAAGATCTTCATCAAATAAGGCCAGTTCAGAGTTGATCTGGGCATAATCTGCCAACGGGTCTTCTGACAGCCCATCCAGCAGGTGGATTAACACCCGGGTGCGCTGGATGTGCCGCAGGAAATCGTGTCCTAAACC
>DNGN01000096.1:2604-6247 GCA_003486225.1 Chloroflexota bacterium | reverse complement strand
TCGTACCAGGGAGAATATCTGATAAAGTCCGGCTCAGCCCGAAACGGCCAGGGCACGGAAACCATCCTGTCCTTTTCAGTCTGATAGGCCCACAGGCCATCCGGAGCGAACAAGTAGGATGAATATCCTTCACCCTGGTGGAATAGACTGGTGGCAGTGTGAAGAATGGTTTGGCCATCCTGGGACCAGACAGGCAAATAGGCCTGCCCTGGCCCATCACTGACGCGGGTCACACTCTCTTCGTCCGGAACATGGATAAACAGATCTGCGGTGCCGCCTTCCATTGCCCCAATAAACGCCAGAGTCCGTCCGTCTGGCGACCAGGCCAGGCTGCTCGCCTGGTACAGGATGACATCCAATATTTCTTTAGAGTATCCGATCTGGCTTTCATCATACAGCTGGACAATTTGTTTGTCGCTGCCAGAAGGTAGGTCAATGATATGCAGGAAAGCGTTTACCGGCTGTTCCTCGATTTTGATATATGCCAGATAATGTCCGTTCGGGGAGATTTGCGGCAACAGATAATCCTCATGAATACCGCCAATGAAAACATTGTCTGCCAGTACGGTCATGGCAGAACCATCCGGGTTGGCAGCCCATATCTGGGTATCGTAATTCGAATTCCCGGTGATGAAGATCAGCCAGGGGCCGGTTGGGTTCAGGGTGGTGGCGGGTTGATTGGTCGGTTGGGTGTTCTGCTGAGGGTTCTGCTGGCCAGAGGAATCCTCTGGGATCGGTGATTGATCCTCCGGAGCCGTAACAGCCCCATTCGGTTGGGGATCTTCCAATTTCAATTCCAGCACTCCACAGCTGATCGTCAGCAGAATGATAAGCAGTCCGATTATCCAAAAATGGTTCTTTTTCGTGGTTAGAGGATAGTTGCGTCTCATACGTACATCTCCCTGGGTGGTATAGCATTATCCTATCACCGGAAAATTAGAACCAGATGAAATTTTTGCTACTGATCTGAGACAGGTTGTTACAGAGCTGTAACCGGTCCAGGGCGATCAAATCAGGGTGAAGATCCCATTAGGGGAGAAAAAAAGAGAATGGGCAGAACCCTCGGAGGGTTGAAATACCTCCGGAGGGCTGCTCTGCCCGGTTTAATTCAAGCTAGTCCATGAATAGGATTTCCAAAAAATCTCCCAGGTCGTCTTTTTTCTCGAGCATCTTGAGGTTGAAGACTTCGGTATAGCCACAGTTGTTGCAGGAGACAAACGCGTATCGGTAGGTCTGGATCTCCAGCAGCCGGGATATCCCGGTACCCGACATGGCAAGCCGTTCGACGTGTCCTTGTTTTTGATCGCAGCGTGGGCAGATAAATTTTTGGGCAAGAGTTTGGTCTACTTGTGACATGATTTGTTCCTTTCACTATATTTCATTGTAGCGAAAAATCAGGATTTGAAAATTATGGTAAGTATGAGGATTTAGAACAAAATTCTCACTGGTGCAGGACAATTTATCTACATCTTTCTGTGAAAAATGGTATAAAGATGGTACAAAGAGGATACAAAGTTCCAACGGATAAAAAAAGGATGGTCTAATGCGTGAGATCTTTTACCCCCGCAGTGTGGTGGTGATAGGTGTTTCAGAAAACCCGGATAACCTGGGGCGGAACATTGTTGGCAATCTGGTTGAGTATGGTTTTGATGGCATCGTTTACGCAGTCGGCCCCAAAGGGGGCATGATTGAAACCCGCCGTATTTTTCATTCGGTTGCAGACATCCCCGATGCGGTGGACCTGGCAGTGATCATGACCCCGGCCAAGACCGTGCCAGGCATTTTAGAGGAATGCGGCCAGAAAGGCATCCGCTGGGCGATCATTGAAACAGCAGGTTTCCGCGAGTTTGGTGACGAGGGACAGGCCCTGGAACATCAGATGATGCGCATTGCGGAGCAGTACGACATGCGTTTTGTAGGGCCAAACTGCATTGGCGCGATCAGTATGGAAAATGGTTTTTGTGTTCCCTTTCCACGGCTGACAAAATTTATCAAGGAAGGCAGCGTCTCGATGATCTCGCAGAGTGGTGGGGTTGGCATGAGCGTGCTGAACCTGATGGCCAATGAAGGGGTCGGGCTGAACAAGTTCGTTTCGGTTGGCAATATGCTGAATATTGATGCGGAGGATGTGCTTGAATATTTGATCGAGGATGAAGGGACCGAGCTGATCTTCATGTATCTGGAGAGCATCCGGGATGGCCGCAGGCTGATGGAGGTCGCCAAAACCTCGCCCAAACCGATCTTGGCCTTCAAATCGAATATTGGAAATTTGGGCAATTCGATCGCTCTTTCTCACACCGCTTCCCTCACCAGTGATGACAATGTGGTCAATGCGGCCTTTAACCAGGCCGGGATCATCCGCATCCACGATGCGACCACGCTGGGCAACAATATGAAGATCCTGGAACTGCCGCCGATGAAAGGAAAAAATCTGGCGATTATTTCCCGCTCCGGAGGGCATGCGGTCATCGCGGCTGATTCATGTGAGCTATCCGGTTTCACGTTAGCCAAACTCCCCGATGCCTTCTTGAGGGAGATCGAAAAACATTTCCGGGCATCCGTGATCAACCTCACCAACCCCTTGGACCTGGGCGACCTTTTCGACCTGTCTGTGTATGCCCAGATTGTGGAGCAGACCCTGCAGTTGGAGTCGGTGGATGGGGTGGTGTTTCTACATACGGCTATATCAGTCGCCGAGAATGAATCCAGCCGGGAGCTGTTGGACTACATCATCGAGATGGTTCAGAAGTATGAGAAACCGGTCGCCTATTACATCTCCACCTCGGCACAGGAAGTCAATTACCTCAAGCAAACCTACGATTTCCCAATTTTCACCCAGGTGGTCGAGACCATCCGGGCGTTGGAGATCAATCAAAGTTACGCGCAAATTTCCAAGAAGCTGACCGTAGAAGAGGAAATCCCACAGTTCTCATTGGACAAGGCCCGGGTCAAGGAACTGATCGACCGGGCTGGCGCTGAAAAGCGTGACCTGCTGCTCTCGGAAGCCATTGAAGTATTGGATCAGTATGGCATCCCCACGGTGAAAGGCGTTGTCGCCTGTACGGTGGACCAGGCGCGGGAAGCCGCTGAGAAGATGGGGTTTCCGGTGGCTATCAAAATAATTGCCGACCAGATCTCCCATAAATCGGATGTTGGAGGTGTACAGTTGAACCTGCGCACAGCCGGGGCTGTCACCCATGCGTTTAACGACATGATGAAGCGCATCCGCAATGCCTACCCCAAAGAGAAATTGGATGGGGTATTGGTGCAGCCGATGGTGACCGGTGGGCAGGAATTGATCCTTGGTGGACGCCAGGACCCGCACTTCGGGCCGGTGGTGGTAGCTGGGCTGGGCGGGATCTTCGTGGAGATCATCGGTGAGACATCTGTCCGGGTGGCCCCGATCTCGCGCCAGGAGGCAGAAAAAATGATCCTCGGCCTGCGCGGCTCGCAGATCCTGCAGGGGGCGCGCGGCCATCGGCCGTCAGACGTGGATGCGGTGATCGAGTCCCTGCTGCGGGTTTCCCAGCTGCTGACAGATTTCCCGGAGATCGCGGAGCTGGATATCAACCCGCTGCGTGTCCTGCATCAAGGTGAAGGCTGCCTGGCCCTGGATGCCCGGATTATCCTGGCGAGGTAGCCC
>DNGN01000096.1:0-2596 GCA_003486225.1 Chloroflexota bacterium | reverse complement strand
TGAATACCTGACCATCCGGTTGCAGAACTACTCCCCAACCATTATCCAGATCCCAGCCCGCAAGAAGGGCACAGCGTTCAGTCCGGATATTTTTGAGATTGTGGAACCACTGCTGCAGGCCGATGAGATTTTACTTGGCCCGGGCAGCCCGACCTATGCCGTGCGCCAGCTGCAGGAGTCCCTGGCTTTAGAAATCATCAAAGCGCGCCACAGGCTGGGGGCGGCCCTGGTGCTATCCAGCGCGGCCACGCTGGCTTTTGGACGGCACACCATCCCCGTATATGAGATTTTTAAAGTAGGTGAAGATCCTCACTGGAAACAAGGCCTTGATTATTGGAGCTTGTTCGGTTTGGAACTCTCGGTGGTACCGCATTGGAACAACAACGATGGCGGAGAGGATCTGGATACCACCCGCTGTTACATTGGCCAATCCCGTTTTGAAATGTTGCTGGAAACCCTGCCGGAATCAGCTGTTATCCTGGGGATCGATGACCACACTTCCGTGGTGCTGGACTTTGCTGCCAATACCGGTCGTGTCATGGGCAAAGGTTCGGTGCATGTTCTCCGGGAAGGTGGGCAGCAAGATTTTGCCTCCGGCCAAAAATTTGATCTGCGTATTCTGGGGGAGGCTAGATTGCCGGCAGCAGGGCAGGGCATCCGCCCACAAATCTGGCAGCAAGCGCTTGAAGCCCAGCAGGCCTTGCATCTGGAGGAAGAGCGCACATTGCGGCCACCTCAGGTTGTTCTCTCGATACTGGAAAAGCGCAAAGCCGCGCGCACTGCAGAAGAATGGCAAAAGGCGGACAAACTGCGTGGAGAGATTGAGGCTTTGGGTTGGAAAGTGATGGACACCCCTGAAGGTGTTGAGTTAATTCCCATGGAAGATTATGAGTCAACGCGTTGATCGCTATATAGAGATCCAGGGGCTGCGTTTGCATATCCGGGAGTGGCTGCTGGAGGATCCAGCGGCCGGCAAGCCCGTCTTTGTGCTGCTGCATGGGCTGGCGAGCAATGCAGCTACCTGGGACCTGGTTGCATCCGAGCTGGTAAGCGCCGGGCACCATGTCTTGGCAATTGACCAGCGCGGGCACGGATTGAGCGATAAGCCCCAGCATGGCTACGACTTTGCCAGCGTTGCCGGGGATGTGCGCGGCCTGATCGAGACGCTTGGGTTGCGGCACGTGATCCTGGCCGGGCAATCTTGGGGTGGGAACGTTGCCCTGGAAGTGGCTGCCCGTTTTCCAGGTTTGGCGGCGGGCTACATCTTTGTGGATGGCGGTTTTTTGGACCTCCGGCAGCGCGGCGATTGGCAGCAAATCGCACTGGAGCTACGCCCGCCAGACCTGGTCGGCACCCAATTGGTTGCGATCAGGGAACGGATCGCGAGTATGCACCCTGCCTGGAGCAGCGAAGCGCTTGCCCTGACACTGCAGAATTTTGAAGTGCTGCCGGATGGGACGGTCAGGCCCTGGCTGACCATTGACCGGCACATGGAGATTCTGCGTGCTCTTTATGATCAGGATGTGGCCAGCTTGTACCCCGGGGTGCAGCAGCCCGTGCTGATCTGCGCCGCGGATGATGGCAGCGAATGGGCATCCCGCAAGAAGCAGCAGGTAGCGGTGGCCCACACCCATCTCCCCGATGCAGCCGTGCGCTGGTTTGCCGGAGCGGCGCACGATATCCATGTGGACCGCCCTGCGGAACTGGCCAGGGTGATGCTGGACTTCTCCGCCCAACTTGCCTGATTCATATTCCAAAATATAAAAATCTAATCGAGTGCTGGAAGCGGGTGGTGAGGGGCGCTTGAACCCGGGATCCCCCTGAGGCTAAAGCTGTAGCGGTACGTGTGCTTGGCGGGCAGGATGGTCTCCGGCGGCCAGCCGTGCAGGTAAGAGAACAGGTCGCCGACTCCTCGCTGCGCATAGTCAATATTGAATGTGATCGTCTCTCTGCGCGGCAGTTCGTGAATGTGTCGGGCGGCTTCCAGGTCTTTCTGGGTATACGGCCAGGCACTGATATTGAGCAAGGTCTCGCCAGCGGCCTGCACTTCCAGACCGGCACCTCTCTGGTCTGTCAGACGCGCCCAGCGCACGTCGGAGCGGTTGCCGTTTTCCTGCGGGTGGGTGTAGTGATGGATCAATTCTTCTATTTGGCCCTGGAAGACTCCCGCGATGGCACTGGCTTTGCGGTCTGGCATGCTTTCGTGTGGACCGAGACCGAAGTAGCTCAGCCGCCCGTAGCTGGCAGGCACCTGCAGGCACAGGCCAATGCGCATGGCCTGCTTTCTGGGGGTGAAAGAGTACGATACCCGCACTTCTCCATCTCCACGTACGGTGTAGTCCAGCTCAAGCGGCTGCTTGCCGTACGGGATCTTGAAACTGGTATGTACCTCGACCGAACCATCGGCCATTTGCTCCAGCTGGAAGTCTTTCAGGACCCGTTTCTCAGCGGCCTGGGCCCAGAATTTACGCAGGCTGAGACGCGGCTCGAGCAGCGGGAACCAAAATCCAATCAGGCTGTCGTTGTCCAGCGGGGCGCGCCAGAAATTGGGTATCAGGGGGGAGGCCAGCAGCTGCTGGCCGTCCATCTGGTATCC
>DNGN01000159.1 GCA_003486225.1 Chloroflexota bacterium | reverse complement strand
CTTTAAGTATATCAGATTCTTATTATGTCATGTCGGGGCGTAGCGCAGTTCGGTAGCGCGCACGGTTCGGGACCGTGAAGCCGGAGGTTCAAATCCTCTCGCCCCGACAGAAAATACACCACCTTCAAGTGGTGTATTTTTTGTCGGGAATCAAACATGATACGCGTGGAGAATTGCTTCACAATTCTCCCAACAATCGAGCGCAGCGAGATTGTCCCTCTCATCCCGACTTATACAGCAACCAGCAAGTGCTGGTTGATTTTTTTATCCAATAATCGTCGCTATGCACCTGTCTCCAAATGTCTCAAATCACCATTCCCACAGGCATGCCTATGAAAGATCCGTTTATGGAGCCTCCATGGAGGGCAGCACTTCTTCCGCCAGGAGAGCCAGTGAATCAAAATCATCCAAATCGTTATGCTGCAGCATAAAGCGCGTAATACCTGCTGCCGCAAATGCCTTCATCTGTTCAATTACCTGCTGCGGAGTGCCACCGATAAAACCAGCACTCTGCCAGCCGGAAATTGAATCTGGCAGATCTGCAAACATCTGCCTGTGGGCGGAGATGCGCTTGTTGAGATCTTTTTCGCTCCGGGCAATTACAAAAGGGATCATCAAAGAGCGGCGCAGGGTCAGCGGATCGCGACCGATAGCGGCACAATTGGCATCCAGCTGGCGGGAAAGCTCGCTGAAGACATCAACACCAACATAAGAACAATTCCACTCATCCGCATTGCGAGCCACCACCTCCAGGGTCTTCTTTCCTTTACCCCCCATAATCAGGGCCAGGTTCTGTGGTTTTGGGAGGGTCACCGCCTCCTTCAATTGGTAGAACTCCCCCTCAAAATTGGCTTCTTGGCGGGAAAATAACAACCGCAAGACCTGCATCCCCTCATCCAACATCCGCAGCCGGGTCGCATAGCTGGGAAAATCAATCCCGAACATCTGATGTTCACCTGCATACCAACCTGCCCCCACACCCAGATCGAGACGTCCCTCAGATAATACACTTACTGAAGCGGCCATCATGGCCAGGATGGATGGATGCCGAAAGGTCATCGGGCACACCATGGGTCCGAACCGGATCCGAGTGGTTTGCATAGCCAAAGCGGTCAGCGATGGCCACAAAGCCAGCGAATGGCGCTCCTTTTCCCCACCCAGGGCGGTGAGATGGTCTGCCCGGAATAAGGAACCAAAGCCAAGCTCTTCAACTGTACTCGCCAAAACCAGGAAACGATCCCAGGTCATATTCTCCTGGCCCTCCACCATGATACCAATCTCCACCATTTCCTCCTCCTTCCTATAGGGGCAGCAGTTATTTACACACCTGCCGCAGATCTTTTACCCGCCAGTAAAAACTGTTTACATGCTGCCTTATTATATTCCATTCCAATGCTCCGCTTTATTGCCGTAACGGTGATCCACTTGTTGGATCTATTTTCAATCTCATCCAAAAAATCAGGGTGAATTTTTGGCAGCATAGCCTTCACCACAATGCGCGTATGGCACTCCTCCCTTTTTGATTTGGATAATGCAAGGTAAAATTATCTCAATAAGATTTTATGCGGGATTACCCTTGATCCATTGTGGGGAGCAACAGCCCCCATTAAAATTCAAAGCTGGCCAGGTAATCCCAGGAGAGTCTAAAGTTCATCCACGCCATTCAGGTTTCAATGCATCCATCATCCTATCAAAGAGACTGAGAGATTTAGAATGCGATACACAGCTTTTCATGAAAGGACAGCGCCATTATGCCAACCCCAAAACTGGCGGCGCTGGGCAGGTTATTTGGTAGCAGGTTCATATGAACTATCCATCGACCGAGAGTATTGGGCTATTCGCAACAGCGCGGCACTGATCGATGTCTCTCCGCTGATGAAGTATCTCATCCAGGGGCCTGATGCCTCGCGTTTGTTAAACCGCGTGATCACGCGCGATATGGACAAATTACAGGTCGGGCAGGTTTTCTACACCGGCTGGTGTAACGAAGAAGGCAAAATGCTCGATGATGGCACTGTCTCCCGCTTAGACGATGGCGTTTACCGGCTCACCTCCGCAGACCCAAGCCTGCGCTGGCTTGCCATGAACGCGGTTGGGCTCGAAGTAGAGATCACCGAACAAACGGATCAGCTGGCAGCCCTCAGTTTGCAGGGACCCAATGCCAGGTCTATTCTAAACCTTTGCTGCCAGATCCCCGTAGATGAACTGAAATATTTCCGCCTACACCAAAATCATCTGGCGGGGTTGCCAGTCACAATATCAAGAACTGGCTACACCGGAGATCTGGGTTACGAAATCTGGGTGGATGCCAGCCAAGCGCTCCCAGTCTGGGATGCGCTGATCTCCGCAGGACATCCGTTCGGGATCACACCGGTTGGCATCCTGGCCATGGATATGGCACGCGTGGAAGCCGGGCTATTTATGATCGAAGTGGACTATACTGCAGCCAACCACGCTTGGATTGAAGCGCAGAAATCCTCTCCCTTCGAGTTGGGGCTGGGATGGACAGTCGATCTTAAGAAGCAGGGATATTTCGTAGGGCGTCCAGCACTGGAGCGCGAAAAACGTGAGGGCTCGCAATGGAAGTTGGTGGGATTGGAAGTCGACTGGAACGGGATGCAGGACCTGTTCGAGGAGGTGGGTTTACCGCCACAGATCCAGGGCCTGGCCGTGCGCGCAAGCCTGCCTGTGCTGAAAGGGGATGTACAGGTAGGATATGTTTCAACCTCCACCTGGTCACCGCTCCTTAAAAAATATATTGCGCTGGCCCATTTACAGAAGCCTTATTTTAAGACCGGTACAGAAGTGCATATGGAGATCACAGTCGAGCACCATCGCCAGCATACCTCTGCCCGCGTGGTTAAATTACCTTTTTATGAACCTCCATGGAAAAAATAGAACTCACCATTCAATTGACAGGTTTTCACGATTTGCAGCGGCATCTCAATCAACCCAAGTGGTTTTGTGCTGCTGCAACGCGCACTGACCTTATTCCTCCTTTTCTATGCTTAAGCAGGGGTTGTTTTGATGAAGACTAACCATTTTGATGCCATTGTAATAGGCGGAGGCCACAACGGGTTGGTGGCTGCGGCCTACCTTGCCCGCGCAGGCAAACGGGCGGTCGTGCTTGAACGCCGTGAGATCGTGGGGGGTGCCGCAGTGACCGAGGAAATCTTCCCCGGGTTCAAGTTTACTGTGTTCTCCTACGTGGTCAGCCTGCTGAGACCGGAGATCATTCGGGAGTTGGAACTGCCCAGGCACGGTCTGAAGATCCTGCCGCTGCCTTCCACCTTCACCCCGATGGAAAACGGTGATTACCTCGGCCTGTGGGACGACCACGA
>DNGN01000224.1 GCA_003486225.1 Chloroflexota bacterium | reverse complement strand
GCAAGAATAACTTTCAGGTGGGTGCTGTTGGTTTTCAGAATTGCGGGCCGCGCTATCAAAATACAGTCAAATCCGGGTTGGATGTGCGGCATGTGTGCCTCAACGGCAGCCCTTAGGATTCGTTTGGCTCGGTTGCGAGCCACCGCCTTGCCTACGGATTTCCCCGCCGCAATCCCAAAGCGGGTTTCTCCAGTTTCAATCGGCAGGTACAGCAAAACAACAAACGGGTGGGCAATGGCTTTGCCAAAGCGCCGCACCCGTTGAAAGTCCGCTGACTTCTTGAGGCGAAACCGTTTGTTCACTAATCACAAATGATCTGAGATACAAGCCAGAAAACCAGCCTATCCAGCACTGGTTAACCGTTCCAGTTCGATTTCTTAACGTGGTTGTTCATCAATGTGCTTAGTCGTTTGCGGCCTTTTGCCCGGCGGCGTTTGAGGACATCGCGTCCTCCACGTGTTTGCATGCGGGCACGGAAACCATGAACGCGCACACGACGTCGTTTTTTCGGTTGGTAAGTTCTTTTCGGCATTTTTTTCCTCTGTTATTAAATAATAAATGCAGGCACTCTCGGTAGGATAAGCGCCGAAGGATTATACCGTACCCCGATGGATTGGTCAATCGCATATTTCCAGATTCATGTACNNTGTGGGCATCGAAAAGTGATCCTAAAATAAGGTCATTGATTCATTGACAGGCATTGCCAAGCTCGTTATAATACCTTCCGCGATTTGCCCCGGCGAACTGGCTGGGGCAGTATATTGTACATATCAATCAAATCCCCAACTTCCCCGTCCACCGGCGGGTGCTACCGGCACTAGAACGCGGGCTGTATGGTGAAGTGAAGATTGGAGGAAAAATAAATGAAGTATGCGATTGTAGAAAGTGGCGGCAAGCAGTATAAGGCCGTCGAAGGGGCCACTATCGATGTGGACCTCCTGCCTGTGCAACCAGGCGAAAAGCTGGATCTGAAGGACGTGCTGTTGATTTCCGACGAGGACAATATCCTCGTGGGCACCCCGCTGGTAGACGGAGCCAAGATCTCTGCTACTGTTTTGGGCCAGATCAAAGCCCCAAAGATCATTGTGTTCAAGTATAAGTCTCGTCAGCGCTATCGAGTGAAACAGGGTCATCGTCAGAAGTACACCCGTTTGACCATTGATGAGATCGTTTTCAAGGGCAGCAAGAAAGCGGCTGCACCTGTCAAGGCAGAAGAGCAGCCCGAAGTGAAAGCAGAACCCAAAGCTGAGGCAAAGCCAAAAACTGCTGCCAAGACCAAAACGAAAACAGCCAGTAAAACAGCCGCCAAAACCAAAACGGCCAGCAAAACCGCTGCCAAACCCAAGACGGCGAGCAAAACCGCAGCCAAAACAAAAACCACTCCAAAAAAGGCTGCAACCAAAAAATCAACCAAAAAGTCGGAATAATCCCCGGCTTTGATCAGGAATGAGAGGTAGTCATGGCTCATAAAAAAGGTGGCGGGTCATCCCGCAATGGTAGAGACAGTAAATCAAAACGCTTAGGCGTGAAGCGATATGCCGGTGAATTTGTGCTTTCNNGTGGTTGTTTATGAAGATATCCGGGGCGGCAAAAAGAGCGTCCGTGTGGAGCCTGTGGCTTCATCCGGCGACTAAAGCTGGCCAGGTTTATTGATTGAGAGGACTTTAGATGAAGAAAGAAATTCATCCGACATATTATCCTGAAGCGCGCGTGGTTTGCGCCTGCGGTGAGACCTGGACAGTGGGCTCCACCAAGGCAGAGATCCGCGTGGACATTTGCTCCGCCTGCCACCCCTTCTTTACTGGTGAGCAGCGCATCGTGGACACCGAAGGTCAGGTAGACCGCTTCTACAAGCGTCTCGAGGCCCGTCAACGCTTTGTCAGTGAGCAGGAAGAGCGGGAAGCATCCAAGACTTCTCCCGACCGGCTGCTGAAAGAGTTCGAGGTCAGCCCGAGAGCCACCAAGATCCTGGTGGATGCCGGACTCAAGACCGCTGGCGACCTGATCGCCAAATTACAGGAAGGCGGCGATGATGCCGTGCTGGCCATCGATGGCTTCGGCAGAAAATCATTGGCAGACTTCAAAAAATCCATGCGCCGCATGGGNNTTGTACAAAAACGCCTGCTAGCCAGGCGTTTTTTGTTTCCCCGCCCGATTTTTGCCCTAAACAGGACGCAGAATTGCGCATTGCTTGTCATCCCCATTAACATCAAGTAAACTTTGGTATAGACCCATTAAACACAGACAGAAAGCACTCCACCGTAGTTATTTAGATGACCATCTGTGGCGATGGGATTGAGAGCTTTCATTTAATCCAGCAACGATGAGTGAGGTAGATATGTCTGAGGTAAAAGGTACAGTAGAGGTTATTACCGGATCGATGTTCTGCGGCAAAACAGATGAAATGATCCGCCGTCTGCGCCGGGCCGCGATTGCCAAGCAAAAAGTGCAGGTTTTCAAGCCAGCCATTGATATTCGTTATGACGAGGTTAAAGTTGTCTCGCATGCCGGCAGCCATTTCGACGCCACCCCGATCCAGAATTCGGGCGATATTCGAACTCTGCTGCATGCCGATACCAACGTGGTAGCCATTGACGAAGCTCAATTCTTGGATAATGGTATTGTTGACCTGGTGAACGAATTGGCAGACCAGGGCATGCGGGTCATTGTGGGTGGACTGGATCTGGATTTTAGAGGGGAACCGTTCGGCTCCATGCCGGTGCTGATTTCTCAGGCAGAACATGTGGATAAACTGCATGCCATCTGTATGGTGTGCGGTAAAGACGCCTCGCGCACCCAGCGGCTGGTGAATGGCAGCCCCGCCAATTACCATGATCCGGTGGTGATTGTAGGGGCAGATGAAATGTATGAAGCCCGCTGCCGTAAATGTCACCGGGTCCCAGGGCGTTGAGGAGGATAAGGCATGGTGTACAAGGACTATAAAAAATTTTTAGCCGAAGTGCTGATCAATGAGCAGCAGCTCAGCCAGCGGATTGCCGAGCTTGGCAAGCAGATCAGTGAAGATTACGCCGGGCAAGACCTGCTGCTGGTCTGCGTCCTGCGCGGCGGGGTGATGTTCCTGACGGACCTGATGCGCAGCCTGGACCTGCCGCACATGATCGATTTTATGGCTATCTCATCCTATGGGGTGGGTGCGCGGCAAACCACTGGCACGGTGCGCATCACCATGGACCTAACCATGGATATCTACGGCCGCAATGTACTGGTGGTGGAAGATATCGTTGATAGCGGGCGCACCATGGCTTCATTGCTGGAAGTGCTCTCCACCCGCCAGCCCAAAAGCTTGAAAATCTGCACCCTTCTGGATAAAGCCGCCCGTCGGGAGGTGGATATTCAGTTGGATTACGTGGGATTCAATATCGAAGATAAATTTGT
>DNGN01000168.1 GCA_003486225.1 Chloroflexota bacterium | reverse complement strand
GAAGTAATCGCGCTGGGCCTGGATCAGGTTGGCAGGCAAGCGTTCATGGCGGTAGCCGTCAAAGAAGGCCAGGGCACTTGACATGGCTGGAACCGGAATCCCATGCAGGGCAGCCTTTGCAACCACCCTGCGCCAACCCGCTTGTGATTGCTCCACCTGGGATTTGAAATAAGGGGCCAACAGCAGGTTGATCAATCCAGGGTCTTGTCGATAGGCTTCTTCGATCTTGCCCAAAAAAGCTGACCGGATGATGCAGCCCTCACGCCACATCAGCGCGATCCCGCCATAATCCAGTTCCCAGCCGTACTGCTCACCGGCACTTCGCATCATCATGTATCCCTGGGCATAGGAGACGATCTTGGCAGCATACAACGCCTGGCGGATATCTTCCACAAAGGCTTCCCGGTCACCGGCAAACTTTTCCTGCGGTCCGGAGAGCAGCCTGGATGCCGCTACCCGTTCGTCTTTGAGGGCAGACAGCGAGCGCGCCAGCACGGCCTCGGCGATCAAAGTCAGGGGAATCCCGAGGTTTAGGGCATTGATGGCTGTCCAGCGCCCGGTCCCCTTTTGACCGGCTGCATCCAGGATCAATTCCGCCAAAGGTTTGCCTTGCCCATTCTTAAATGCCAGGATACTGGCTGTGATCTCAATCAAATAGGAATCCAGCACACCCCGGTTCCACGCGGCAAAAACCGCGCTCATCTCATCGTATGACAGCCCCAACACCGTATGGAGCAGGTGATATGATTCTGCAATCAGCTGCATATCCCCATATTCGATGCCGTTATGCACCATCTTGACAAAATGTCCAGCCCCATCTGGTCCGACCCAGTCGCAGCAGGGGGTGCCATCGGCCACCTTGGCTGCACTGCTCTGAAAAATCTCTTTACCATGCGGCCAGGCTTCTTTCGAGCCACCCGGCATAATCGAAGGACCGAAGCGAGCCCCTTCCTCCCCCCCGGATACCCCCGTACCGATAAACAGGAAACCTTTCTCTTCCAGTGCTCGGGTGCGCCGGTTTGTGTCCTCAAAATTGGAATTTCCGCCGTCGATCAGAATATCCCCCGGCTCTAGCAAAGGCAGCAAGCCCTCGATGGTCTTATCGACTGGATCGCCAGCTTTGACCATCAGCATAACCTTGCGCGGTCGTTTGAGGCTGGCCACCAGCTCTTCCAGCGACATGCTCCCAATCACCCGCGTCCCGGCGGCCTCGTTTGCCAAAAAATCGGACACCTTGCTGGTTGTGCGGTTGAAGACTGCCACCGTGTATCCGTGGTCATCCATATTCAGAACCAGGTTCTGGCCCATCACGGCCAGTCCTATCAGACCAATATCAGCTTTCCCTTGCATGCTTTACTCCTTCGATCTCAGGTCTCAATTCTACCAGCATCTTTCAAATTTTTTGGGTAGTCGCACTAAAGCGCTAAAAAAACACAGGCTCTTTTGCCAGATTGGCGAAAGAGCCTGTAAAACTTTGAGACGCCTGACCTCTCAATCCGAGAGGTTCCCCGGCCGGAAATAGCGGATCTGCTTGTAGGGCTTGATCTGTTCCCCCACATTGGCTTTTAACAAATGGCCCGAGGCGTGCATCAGGGTATCCATATTAAAATCAATATCCTTGGTCATGCTTGCCATACACGGGAAATGATGATGCAGCAAGCCGGCCTTTTCTTCAGCGTCGTCAACGTGCACACCGATCAGGCCTTCAGCAACAAAACGGGCGCAGCCGCAAACCGCATCACGCGCCACGCTGCACTTGATGATTTCCCGGGATTCGGGGTCCACTTCCACTTGCAGTTCCGGCTGGCCAAAATAGCGGGCAAAAGCTGAAATTTCCTCATTTTGATAGGCAATGCGCTCTTTCAGCTTGATGCCAAAATCTGATTCCGTCAGCGAGCACAGCGGTTTGGGGGTCACACACACAACCCCTTTGCGGTCCAACCAGCCCCTTAACTGCCTGGCCAACCCCCGGGGCAGCCAGGCTTCATTATCCACTGCCGCCACCACGCCGCGTGCCCCAGTCATCTTGGCGATGTCTGGCAGCAGTTCCGCCACCCCTTTATGCTCGGCGAAGGAGAGAATCAGGTCGGCAGGTGCAAAGGACTCCGGCAAATAATCCTCGGGGTAATCCACAATCGGGGGAAGCACCGAAGGTGCTTCCCATATTGTTAGCACCCACTCTTGCGGGCCATTTTTTTTGATATTGTTTACATGTCTCAGGCCATATTCGCCCGAGATGATGGCTAAGATATTCAACTAGTCTTTGTCCTTGGTCTATTCTGCGGGGTCCAATAAAACCAGCAGCCCCAGCAAACCCATATTAGCATACAATGTCGGTGCCAGGAAGGGTGCACCACGAATAAAGCGCTCCTGGATCACCAGACCCTCGGCGGTTAAATTCTCGCTAATATGCAGAACCAGACCAATCAGACCCACAGCCATCATGAGGCCCATGGCTGCCACATACACCACCACATCTTGCTTTTTGATCTCTCTGAACAGCACCAGAATAAAGGCTACCAGTGCGGAAAACACCCCGACTGCTGTCGGCAGCCAGAGCCAGGGGTTCAGGAAATCGGTACGCGCATGGTCCAGCACGCTGCTGATCAGGGTGGCCAACGTCCCCAGGCAGATCATGATGAGATAAGCCCTGGTTTTACTGAACGGCAGCCGCAGAGACCTGCCTCCCAGCAGCTTTAGCCGGCCGGAATCAACCGGTTCTTCAATCCAGGAAGCGCTGATCCCCATCCAGCCCACCAACGAAAACATCAGGGGACCAATCACTGGGGGTGCCCAGACCAAAAGATCTACAGTCACTTTCTGCCCAGCCGGAGCGCTGGGCAGGATTCCTCGAACCAGGTGGAAGTAGGCGCCTAACAGCCCAACGATAATGCTGCCAACCAGGACCAGGTTGGCCANNCCGCTGATCGAATGCGCCAGGTAGATATCCAGGCCGAGAAAAATCTCGTTGACAGCAGCCATTAGCAAAATGATTTGATCACGAGAGAGCGGCAGTTTAATCTCTCTCAGTTTTGGGAAGACCTCTGCAAGGTAATACATTTTAGGGTTCCACGCCCGCGGCTTCCAGCTTTTCGTGCACCATCTCTTTCAGCTCAGCCATATCAGCCAGCAGTTCGTACGCGCCATGCCACTGGGTGTAATCCGGGCCCTGCATCCAGGCACCAAACTTGGCTGTCCGTCCCCAATGATGCCACAATTCAAAGAAAACAAAATCGATCGGCTCATCGAACGGTTCAGCAGTCAGCAGCCCATTGTCCTGCAACGGCTTGATCACCTCGCGGCTTTCCAGCACCCATTCATTGACCTTACCAACCAGGGCGTCAGCATCTACGTAAAATTGGTCAATCCAATTCTCATTGTGGCACTCACCGCATACGGTTTTCATGCGCACCGCGTTATCCTGCCAGGCTGGCCGGCGTTCGCTGACTGGTGCAAACAGGTACCAGGAGAGGCGCTCACCCACGTCGTGGGTGGTTGCCGTACCACCAAACGAGCTCAGGTGGCAGGTGGCACAGGTGGGTGCCGGGAAATCCTGCACCGTCAGCAAGCCTGGTTCTGCCTCCCAATTGTACCGATCCCCACCGGTAGCATAGGCAATCCCATGCGGCGATTCCATGAAAATCTCGAACTGCGGGTGGTCGGGGCCTATATGACAGGCGTTGCAGGTCTCGGGTTTCCTGGCCTGTTCCAGGCTGAACTCGTGGCGCAGGTGGCATTTTTGGCACTGCCCCACTGAGCCATCTGCGGCCGGCTTGCCAATGTTATGGCAGGCCTCGCAGGCAAAACGCGTCACCTCGGGTCCTTCGATGTGGTAGATCTCATTACGAGAGCGGTCGGGATTAAAGCTGCCTTCCGGGATGGCCTCATAGATGGCCAGCAAATCTTCCGAAAGGCCTTGTGCCCCCTCATACGCGACATATGACGGCAAGCCGTGGCGGCTGGCATTGTACTGAGCCACCTCGGCCTGGTGGCAGTCTTCACACATCGCCGTGGTCGGGGAGGCTAAAACATACACCCCCTCATGCTCCACAGCCCCGGGATAATCGCTCCCCACCTCATGGCAATCCTGGCAGCTGACTTCGGCGGCAGCCATCGTGCTGTGTCCATATTGCTCAACGATCCCCGGGGTGGATTTGCGGTGGCAGACCACACAATCATCCCGGCTGTTGGCCAAAGCATCTGGTCTCTCCTCAACTGCCGGCTCGCTCCCCAGGCTGATGGAAACGATCACCAGGATNNTTTGTAGCGCTGCTAAACCCAAGTTGCATGAATTCAATCCCCCGTAGCAACCCCCTATCGCAGCCGGTCGGTGCGTGAGCTATTTTCCCTTTTCCAACATGATTAAAAGCATAGCAACCTGAGTTTCAGCCAGGATGCTGTGCGGCAGGTGTGGTTGCATATAGATAAAGGTATTGGGGTTAGCCGATTTTGCATCTTCACCCAGTGTAACCCGGGCTGTCCCGCTCAGAAAATGCAGGATGGCTGGTTTGGAGGCAGTATGTTCAGAAAGTTCTTGTCCGGGTGCAAACTGGAATAAAATAACCCGCATATCATCATTCTGCATCAAGGTCCGGCTGAGAATACTATCCGAGGGCAGTTCTTGTTCGGATGAAAATACATTCTGAAGAAAATTATATGCTTCCATAACTGAGTACCTCCTGACTTATATCTGGTAGGGTTGGACTCTTCCAAGGGCTTCTCGACAGGATTGTACCTCAAATTATTCGACATTAGACAACCAAAGAGGTCCGATCGATTTTACACCGCATCCCCACCTGGTACACAAATTCGTCGTACGGGGCATTTAGCCAGCTGCACCTATGACAATCGAACGCAACCCGGTTTGGTTGGGCATCTCAGGGGAAATTATTCAATGATCTCAAAGAAGAGCTTTACCACCTCAGGATCAAAATGCTTTCCAGACTCATCCCTGATGTAACGGGCGGCTTTCTCTTTTGTCCAGGCCTTGCGGTAAGGGCGGTCAGAGATGAGGGCGTCCCAAACATCTACCACAGCAAAGATGCGCGCCGGGAGCGGAATTTCTTCTCCCACCAGGCCATGGGGGTAGCCCGTGCCGTCAAATTTCTCGTGATGGTAATAAGGAATAAACAGGGCGGGTTTCAGGTATGGAATTTCGGAGAGCATGTCATACGCCAGTTGAGGGTGGGTTTTCATGATGCGCTCTTCCACTTCATTGAGCGGGCCTTCCTTCAACAAAATATAATCCGGCAGAGCCATCTTCCCGATATCGTGCAGCAGCGTACCCCTGCGGATATTGGCCAGATCGACCCCATGGATTCCCATGCGCCTGGCCAGCTTTACGGTCAGTTCGGTCACCCTGCGGGCATGGCCTTCCGTTTCACGGTCCCGCAGTTCCAGGGCACGGGCCCACCCTTCCAGGGTCCGGTCATACGCCGAAACCAGTTCATCGTTGGACTTCTTCAGACTGCTCAGCAGGTTATCGTTTTCAATAGCAATGGCGGCCTGGGTCGAGAGGGTTTTGATCAGGTTCAGCCACTCATCATTGGCGTTCATTTTTTTCATACTGAAGATTTCAATCACACCCCGGATGAGGCCCCGGGCGATCAGCGGCGTGACGCAATANNACATCCAGGGTAAGTGACAGGTCTAAACTGCCCGAAATCGCCTGGTCGATGGTATGGATGGATTGCAAAACCTGCAAACGGCGCTGAGTCTGGCTGAACAGGCTGGCAGTTTCAATCGCAACTGCTGCCTGGTTGGCAAAGGCCTTGGCTTGCTGGGCATGACTCTCATTGAAGGTGCCAACCTCATCGCTGTCGATCGTCAGGCAGCCGATCATTTTTTCGCCAACCACCAGGGGCACACCGATCCAACCGCGCACATAGCCCAGCCTCGATAAGACTTCAAAGCGGGAATCAGCCTGGGCATCTTGCAAGATGATCGGCTCATGGGTGTGCTGCATTTCCAAAATGAGCTGATTGGAGGCCGAAAACTCCATCCCAACCACCTCATCAGCCTTTACAAGCAATCCCTGAACCGCGACAATGCGCACGACATCATTTTCCAGCATCTGTAAACTGGCACTGGAATAATCCACCACACGGTACAGCTCCACCAGCAGGTTTTCCAGCACCTTGTCAACATCCAGCGTGGATGTCAGGGCAATGGTGGTTTTATACAGTGCTTCGGCCTCATATCTGCGGTGACGTTCCGCTTCCAGCAGACGGGCATTCTGGATGGAGATGGCTGCCTGCCGGGCAAAGGTCATCAGGACACTTTTTTCATCGTCGTTCCAGGCATAAGGATTACGCTTGCAGCAAGCAACTTCAGCAATCGTCTTTCCCTCGTACACCAGGGGCCAAATCGAGATCGACCGGATCCCTTCCTGCAATGCTACATGGCGGAGGGAATGTCCAGCAGGCAATTTTTCGATATCTGAGATGATAACGGGAGCTGATTTTTTCCCAATTCCGTCGCCGGAGCTTTCGGTGAAGAGTTGCTTGATCGAATGGGTAAATTCTTCGCTCAAGCTGCTCGACCAGGCACATTGCACCTGGTGGTCCTGTACTGGAATGAACACTGCCCCGGTTTCAATATTAAGCAGTGAGAGTGCGCTCTCCCCAATCACCTGTATGACCTCTTTTTCAGTCTGCGGGCGGTTGAGGGATTCGCTCAATTTTGCCAGGTGATTGCTCAGCGCGTAACGGTTTTGAATTTCAGCGAACAAGTTGCCATTGGTAATGGCAATGGCTGCGTTCGAAGCCAGCGATTCCAGGAATTGGGTCTGGTCCACATCCAGCACATTTTTCTCGAAAAACTGGACGGTTAGTGCACCGATCACATTGTTTGCCGCCATGAGGGGGATTCCCACCCACGAACCCTTCATGGTCATTTCCATTCCGGTATACCCCACCAGAAGCGGGCTGCTCGCCAGATCATCGATCTGCAAGATCTCACCCGTATCCAGCAGGAGAGAGGTAAGGCCTGCTTGTGCGACGGGAATTTTCATTCCGACCG
Source organism: Chloroflexota bacterium (assembly GCA_003486225.1). The sequence goes on along the minus strand of DNGN01000168.1, from coordinate 21,663 downwards.
CAGCAATATCCACACTGCCACGCTTATAGGCGACAGCGATCTCCAGCTCCTGGGCCGATTCATCATACAACGAGATGAAAAAAGTATCCGGGTTAATCAGGTTGGTAATCTGCGTGGCAATCAATTCAATCAGTTCTGACGGGTCCAATACCCGGCTGGTAGTCATGGCGGCTTCATTCAGCAACGTCAGCTGAAGGGTTTGGTTTTCGACGGCCCGAAGATATAGAGCGCGTTCCATGGCTGTTGCCAGCTGGTCGGCAATCGTGACCAGCAGACTCTCGTCATCGGCACTGAACCCTCCAAGCTCTGTGCGTTCCGCGTTCAGCACCCCAAGCACCCGGTTGCCAGCCATAATCGGGACACATAACTCAGACCGCAGCGTGGGGTCCGATTCAATGTAACCAGGAAATTGACGCACGTCGGAAACCCGCAGCGGTAGTCCTGTCTTGAACACCGTGCCGGTAATGCCTTCTCCGGGCAGGAATGTCTCCTCAAAATACTCAGGTGCCAGACCCTGATAAGAGGGATGGACCCGTAAAACATCTGCAGATGGGTCCAGAATTAACACGCCAAAATGATCGGAAAACAGTCTGCTGGCAATGATCTTAGTGATTTGTTCCAGCAAGGTATCCAAATCTTGTTGGTCTGCACTGATGGCCGCGATCTGGTTGAGAAGAGAGAGGTCAGCCAACTGCTTGCGGATGGTCTCCTCAGTTTGTTTGCGGTCTGTGATATCTTCCAAAGAACCTTCGACGTACATCAGGTTGCCATCTTTATCGTATGTCCCTTTAAGGTTTTCTTTAAAATAAACCTTCTCGCCCTGGGGAGTTTGCCATTCGGTTTCCAGCCCGATCACCTGCCCAGAATCCTTAACCTGCTGGATGATCTGCTCGCGATCGTAGATGGGTCTTAATCCCACCTCCCCAAAAACGATCTGGTCTAATGGTTCTTGGTTCCGGATCTGAAGTTGATCCATTAAAACCGGGTTGGTGATCAGAAAGCGCCCGTCTGGGTCAATGCGGTAAATTCCAATCGGCAAGTTATTGATCAGGCTTCTGTAGTTATCTTCTTTGTCCTTGAGTTCCCGGACCAATTCAGTGTTGGTCAGTGCTGCGGAGATGTAGTTCGCAAAGGCCTTCAAGACCGGCAGTTCTTCTTCGGTCAAATCTGAGCCAGCCACATTCAGCACACCAACCACCTCGTTTTGAATGAGTAGCGGGCAGTAAATCCCTGGAGTGCCGCCAAAGACATCCATCACCCGGGCAATAAACCCTTCCTCCGAAACTGGCAGCATCTGTCGGATGATCTTATTCGTATCCGGAGAAAAGACTGCTTGACCACTGCTGAGCACCTCGGAATAGACATCAACCTGATCCACCCGAATCGTATAATTTTTCGAACTTCGCCCGAAGAGCGATTCCAACCTGGGAAGGATGCGGCTTTTGCCCGGCTGCGCAATGGTATGAAATACCAGATTCTGTTTTTCATCATCCAGCAAGGAAATTCCGCCGCGCAAGCCCATCGCCTGGATTTGTTCTCGAAAGACGTTATAAATGCTTTCCTCAAAGCCAATCAACTGCGGATCCAAAGCCGCCGCCTGATTCAAGGCCTGGATGAGCAGTTCCTGCGTGGTATGAACATGAGTGAGAAGCTTCGTCATGGCTTCCACTCCATCCCATTGGCGGTCACGACTTTATTTTTGCCGAGATGCTTGGCTGCAAACATGGCTTTATCGGCAGAATCAAAAAGTGTTTGGACCGAATCAGCATCCAGGGGGAATTCAGCAACCCCAATACTGACGGTGCTTCCGGCATCCTGACTGCCGAAAAACCTGGCCTCGATGCTTTTCCGGATGCGCTCGGCAAGATCTTGCCCGCCCATTTGAATGGTATGCGGCAGGATCACGCTGAACTCTTCCCCACCGATCCTCGCCACCAGGTCTGGCTGCCGGACACTATTTAAGATCAGATTGGCTACCGTTTTGAGGTGACCATCCCCCTTGCTGTGGCCATACTGATCATTAAGTTGCTTAAAATCATCGATATCAATGATCAACAGCGAAAGCGAATAGCCATAGCGCTTGGCGCGGGAGATTTCTTCGCGCAGGATTTCATCAAAAGCCCGCCGGTTGAGTAAACCTGTCAGCGAATCGGTACGTGCTATGCGGTCCATTTCGGCTAATAACTGGGCATTTTTTATCGCAATTGCAGCCTGTGCACCGAAGAGCTCAAGCAGTTCCAGATCATCCTGAGAATAGGCCCCCACCAGGTACGATTGAGCAGAAAGCATCCCGATGATCTTATCGGCGGTACGTAGCGGCACAGCTATCAGCGACTGCACCTGGTTCTGAAAGCCAAAAGGTTGAAGTTCAAAATCTAAGGATTGTGCCAGATCGTTGATCAGGACCGACTTCCCGCTCTGGATGACCTTACCGCTTAAGCCACTGCCGACCGGTATCCGGATACTTTCCCTGCGGCTGCCACGATCGATCAGGAAAACCCCCTCAATGAACTGCTCCGTTCCATCCAGCAGGGAAATGGCAAATGCCTCGCAAGCCATCAGTTCCTGGGCAGCATTGTATATCGCTCGATAGATCTTATCGAGGTCTGCACTGGCCGTAATCATTTCCTGAGAGACTTGATAAAGGATCGATCTGCGTTTGATGGACTGGTTCGCAAAATCGTATAGCAAGGCATTTTCCAGGGCTGCCGCAACGTAGTCAGCAAAAGCCACCATGATCTGCAGATGTCCCTCGGTAAAATAATTTTCCTTGACACTATCGATCGCCATCATCCCAATGATATTTTCCTTCTCGAAGAGCGGAACTCCCAGCCAGGAGCGGATGTGATGATTAGGATGGGTTTTAAACATCGGGTAAACGGATGGAGCATTCCCCAAAATATAGGGGCGTCTATCCTGGATGACTTTCGTATTCGGGTTATCACCAGGGATCGGGATGCGAGCCCCAATCACCTTTTCCAAATCATCCCAACCACTGCCGCCCACAATTTCCAGCTCGTGGTCCGCCTGCATCAACAGCACCGATGCGGAGTCGTGTGGGATGATATTTTTCAGTTCTTCCAAGATCTTTTCGATCGTTTCCTGAAAATCGAGCGATGAAACGATCGATGTGCCGGCTTGCTGGATGGTTTGGATTTCTCTGACGCGCTGATGTTCCGTTGCAAAGGCTTCCTTAAAACGGGTAAAAACGCTCAACAGCACGATGATCATGATCATCATGGTCAAGTAGGCCAGCGCTATTCCGGGTTCAAATTCATCCAGCCACGGGGAGAGGAAATAGGTCACTGGCGGCCCAACCATCAGAACACCGATCGTAGCCCAGCGATGTGGGATGATCATAAAGGTGATCACAAGGGCCACAAAGTAATACAAAATAAAAATGGTGTCTAATCCGCTTTCCATGGTCTTGATCAGACCAAAGATATACAAGCCGGAAACCATTAAATACCCGACCAATTGAAGTTTTCCCCAGCGGATCATCAGCAATCCGATGGCGAGTAACGAGAAGGTAATTAACAATTCCTGCCATGTGGTGCCAAATGTTTTTCCATTGAAGGAAAATACAAAGAGAACCAAACTGGTCAGCAGCAAAACCAGGACCGAAGAGACCAGAATCAATCGGATGACGTATTCCTGCTGATCTCTGTCATTGCCAAAATTTTTGGGAAAACGGATTTCCTGCCAGAATGGGACGAATTTTCTCATCGGTGTAACCTAGCTATATCTGTATTATATCCAAGTTTATATCCCCCATACCTAATAGTTTTGTAATGAGAAAAATGGATCCGTTTCGCGAATATTCTCTTTATTAATTTTCGTGCAATATGATCGGAAGATTTGTACTGGGGTGGGGGATGATTTCAATTTTCGCATGGTAGGCCTCGCTGATATTTTCTTTTGTCAAAACAGCCTGCGGCTTACCAGATGCAAAAACTCTGCCATCCAGCATCAGTACGGCACGGTCGGCAAATTGCGAGACCAGATTGAGGTCATGCAGCACCATCAGCACCGCCAATCCCTTTTTGACGACCTGCTCCCTCACCAATGAAAGGATCGTCCCTTGATGCTGCAGATCGAGGTGGTTGGTCGGTTCATCCAGCACCAGCAGAGGCGTTTTTTGCGCCAATGCCCTGGCGAGCATCACGCGCTGCTGCTCGCCGCCGGACAGTTCCGCAATCCTGCGCCTGGCGAGGGTGGTCGTGCTGGTATCCTGCAAGGCCTGCCGGACAACGGCCTCATCCGTGCTGGAAGGTTTCCCAAGCCAGGACATATAGGCCGTCCTGCCCATCATCACGACCTGCTCCACAGTAAACGCACCGCCGACATACGAAACCTGCGGCACAACCGCCATCACGCGGGCGCGCTCCATCGGGCGCAGAGACTTTAAGTCCGTTTCTTCGAACAAGACTTTACCGGAAGCCACCTCGGCCACACCGCTGATGCCGCGTACCAAGGAGGTCTTGCCAGCGCCATTGGGCCCAATCAGCGCTACAACCTCCCCCGGCGCTACCTGCAGGGAGACGCCTCGCACCACCTGCGTGTCGCCATACTGAATCACCAGGTCCTGGATCTTTAGCATCTACCAGAAAACCTCCGTCTTCGCACGGCGCAATATCCACAGAAAGAAAGGCGCACCCGCCAGAGCTGTGATGATCCCGACGGGTAAGACCCGGGGAGCCATCACCCAGCGTGCGATCACATCTGCCGCCAGGAGCGCGGTTCCCCCAGCCAGGATGGATAACGGCAACAAGCGGCGGTAGTCCGGCCCGGTCACCATACGCAGCACATGCGGCACAATCAGGCCGATAAAACCGATCACCCCGGAAAATGAGACCGCGACTGCGGTCACGATGGAGGCTACCACGATCAGTATCGTCTTGGCGCGCTCCACGGATAAGCCAAGCTGCTGGGCTTGCTCTTCGCCAAACTGCAGCAGGTTGAGAGGATGCCCCAGGAAAGACAGCACGCCCATACCCACTACCAGGTAAGGCAGGGCTGCCAAAACCGGATTCCAGCCGGCCATGGGAGTGCCGCCAAGCAGAAACGAGATCGCCCGATAGATCTGCTCATCGGAATTGAGCATCAGGAAGGATGTCAGGGCAGACGTGAATGCCCCGACTGCCACCCCTGCCAGGATCAGGGTGGTGAGCGGTACCATGTTGCCCACCCGGGCAAGATAATAGACCACCACCACGGTCAGGATAGCGCCAAGAAAAGCTGAAAGAGGGATCAGGTAAAAACCGAGCAGATTCTGTGGCCAATAGATTGACAGGGCGGCAACCGCTCCCAGCCCTGCCCCGGAAGCCACACCAATCAGGTATGGATCGGCCAATGGATTGCGAAACAGTCCCTGGTATGCAGCGCCACTGGATGCCAGCGCGGCCCCGGTCATCATAATCAGGATGGCATGCGGTAGCCGGATGCTGAGGATGATGGCCTCAAAATGGGCCGGCCAATCCCCGGACATCGCCCCTCCTGAAACCTTGGCAAGAATAATTTTCAGCAAGGTTTCAGGAGGGATAAACACCGCCCCAACCGCAACATTGATCACCAGGACGAGCAGCAACAGAATGAGATTGATCACAAACGGCGATAATCTCTTGTCTTTTTCTCTAGGCATACCACCCGCCATAGCAATCAAGCATATAAAAAATCCGATTACTCGAACAGATCAGGATGGATCAGGCGGGCCAATTCTTCCAGGCCATCCACCAGACGCGGTCCGGGTCGGCTGGCCAGATCATCGTTGAAGGGGTACACCTGCTGGTTCTGGACGGCAGAGATGACCTCCCAGCCCGGGCGGGAACCGACATCTTCCGGGGTGACACCCCAGATTGAATCTCCCAGGACAATCACTTGCGGGTCCTTGGCAATCAGATCCTCAGCACTGACCTGGACCCAAGCGCCTTCAAATTCTGCACCCAGGTTGCTGCCGCCGGCCATCTGGATCAACGTATCAATGAAGGTGCCTTTGCCAGATGTCCAGGGAGCAGTTGGTTCGGTGCTGTCCAGTTCATAGAACACCAACGGAGTGGTTTCGGCACCGGCAACTGCTTCCAGCACGGCATTCACGCGTGCCTGCAGCCCTTCCACCAGAACCTCGGTTTCACTCTCCGTTCCGCTGAGCTGGGCTGCGGTGCGCAGCATCTCATACAAGCCATCAAAATCTACCGGGTTATCCAGCAAGAAGACGGTCAACCCCAGGTCGGCCATGGCTTGCACCTGTTCGGCAGTCGTGATGGGTGCTGCCAGCACCAGGTCCGGCTCAAGTGCCAGGATGGCTTCGGTGTTCAATTCGCCGAAGCTGCCGCCAATGCTGGGAAGCCCTGCCGCTGCCTCCGGGAAATTGGAAAAATCATCCCGCCCTACGACCTGAGCTCCAGCCCCGATCGCAAACAGGGTCTCGGTAATGGACGGAGCCAGGGAGACAATCCGTTGGGCAGGTTGTTCCAGGGTGACCTCACGGCCCAAACCATCCACCAGGGTGAACCCCAGAGATGGCTCCTCAACTGCAGGTTCTGCATCTGCCTGGCCCTCATCCGCAACCTCTTCTGGCTGGTTCACAGCAGCCTGGTTCTCAGGCTGGTCTTGGTTCTGTACTTCTCCTTGGCCACTGCATGCTGCCAGCAGGAAAACCAACAGTAAACCGATAATACTAACGATATTTAAAATGCGTTTCATACGATTTAAACCTCCTCAAGGTTAAAAAAATAAACCTGCTTCGGTGGCAGGTTTTCTGGCAAAATTTCGAAGCGCTCCAATCTGCTTCGTTGTTCCGATCCCTGGCCGCGAGAGATACACTTTCAAGTTGCTTTCAACTTGATCATGGAACTTGACTGCAGCGGGCGACCTGGCTCTCCTCTGATGAGGATTACAGTTGCGGGACAGCACCGGACTTCTGCTGAGGTTACCAGCAGGCACCGGTTTCGCCATGAACAATTGGGGTTGTTCTGCCTTCCCTTCCGGGGGCTTAGGCTCTGCAATCAAATCTATTCGGTTGTTAAGGTGGCCTCATTTTATCACGTACATTTTCACCACACAAGCGATCCAATAAAAATTCAGCCTACTCAGATGTGCGCTGGATGTGCAATCACTTTAGAACCAGCTTCAATCCCGGTCCGGATAGACAACCACAACCAACCGTCTTGGGCCATGGACCCCTACCACCAGGGTTTGCTCAATATCGGCAGTTTTACTCGGGCCGCTGACCAGTACCAGGTTGGAAGGGAAAGATTCAGGTCGCTGTGCAGCCCAATCGAAGATGCTGGGCACAATGCGGGATTCCGGCAGCAAGACACAATGAATCGGCGGCAGCAGGCTGGTCAGCCTGGAATGGGTGGGGCCTGCTGCAAGCACGAGCGACCCGGTTTCCGCCAGGCCAAAAGCAGCGCTGGTCAGACCGGCATCTGCATCGGCACACACCGCCCGGTAATCCTCTACTTGCCCGGCAAAATGCCAGCTTTGCAATGGGAAGGATGCCGGCAGGGCCGGGTCATCCAGCGGCGGTTCGAGGTGGGCTGCAACCGTCCGTACCTGCAACGCTTCGAACAGGTCTCTTAATTTCTGAAAAGCCGCTGCCAGGTCATCTGCCCGGTACACTTCCCCTTTGGCGGCTTGCAAACTATTGGCAAACTGCTCGGCCAGGTCAGGATATTCCCGCCGATAGGTTCCCGGCGCTGGCATTTCGGACGCTGTTCTGGGCAGGCGAGCAAGGATCTCAGTCCGGTGGTTCATTTTCTATCTCCAGATTCTTCCATATGGATCGAAAAGATTTCCCCGCGATGATCGGAACATTCTCAAAACCTTTGAGCTTTATCGCAAAGAGCTTGATGAAAAACTGACCCAGCCGCCCCAACTTGAACATGAGGTTCATACTGGCAGGTTTGGCCATCAGCGCGCCACCGATCCTTTCAGCGGCCGCCTCAGGCCAGGGCACCAGACCTTGTGCAACAGAATCCTCCCGCAGGGCCAGCAGCATCCTGGGCAAGTCGATCCGCACCGGGCATACTTCCAGGCAGGCCCCGCACAGCGTACTGGCCTGGGGCAGTCCCGGGTATTGCTCCAGACCAAACAGCAACGGGGAAACGACCGCCCCGATCGGACCGCTGTACGGGCTGTGGTAAGCATGTCCGCCGGATTGGGTATAGACCGGGCATACGCTGAGACAGGCACCGCAGCGTATGCATTCCAAAATTTCCTGGTATTTTGTTCCGGTGAGCGTGCTGCGCCGGTTATCCAGCAGGATGATGTGCACCTCGCGCGGGCCGTCGAGCTCATCCTCTTTGGCCGGGCCGGTGATCACAGAGGTATAGATCGAGAGGGGCTGCCCGGTCGCGGAACGAGCCAGCAGCGAAAGCCATTTGGCGGCAGCCTCCCAGGTAGGCGTAATTCGCTCGATCCCCATGACCGCAATATGCACCGGGGGCAGGCTGGTCACCATGCGGCCGTTGCCCTCATTGGTCACCAGAACGATACTGCCGGTCTCCGATACACCCAGGTTGACCCCACTGATGCCGATCTTGGCTTCCAGGAACATACGCCGCAGAATCTGGCGGGCGATTTCCGTCAGGGCTTCCGGGCTGGCTTCCACCTCCCGCTTGAGGTGCCTGGAAAATAATTCGGCCACCTGGTGGGTGGTTTGGTGCACGGCAGGAGCAATGATATGGGAGGGTTTCTCTCCGGCCAGCTGGATGATATATTCGCCCAGATCGGTTTCGACCACCTCCATCCCGGCAGTTTCCAGGATGTGGTTCAGTTCCACCTCTTCTGTCACCATGGATTTGCTTTTGACGATTCGCTTTCCACCCTCGCGCCGGGCAATCTCCAGCACAATGCGCCCTACGTCACCGCTGTCTTTGGCCCAATGCACCACCGCTCCGGCCAGGTGTGCATTACGTTCAAACTCTTCCAGATGTTCCGCCAGATTGGCAATCGTCGCCTGGCGGATTTGTTTCAACTCATCGCGCATGGCCGCAATATCTGGAACATTAGCATATTCTGCATTTCTGGCATTGGTAAAGCGCACCATCCCGGAGTAAAAGGCCTCCTGCAGGCGCGGGTCCTGGATCGTTTTTCTGGCAGACTCCTGAAACTTCGAAGGGGTGATTTTCATGCTGCCATCTCCTCCAAAAGCACGGCCAGATGTTCCACACGCATGGTGTCGGCCTGCGTCTGGCGGCTCCTCATCTGCAGCAGGCAGCCTGGGTCTGAGGTGACCAGCACTTCGGCCGAGGATTGGCTGCCCTGCCTCAATTTATGTGCCGTCATGGCACTGGAAACTTCATGCAGGCGCACACTGAAGAAGCCGCCAAAGCCGCAGCAGCGTTCCGATTCCCCCATTTCCCGGATCTCGCAGCCCACCTGTTCCAGCAAGTGGCGAGGGGGGTGTTTTATGCCGGCCACGCGCAGCATATGGCACGAATCGTGATAAGTAACTGCCAATTTTTGGCTGTGCTTGGGTTTCAGGACAGCATGGTTAAATAGGAACTCGCTCAGTTCAAAAAATTTCCCCGCTACGGCACTGGCCCTGTGGTGCCAATCCGGATCATGATCAAATAAATGCAGATAGTCCTTCCGCATCATGCCGGTGCAAGATCCGCCAGGAATCACCACCGCGTCGTACGGTTCCAACAGTGCGATGGTTTGCTGAGCCAGCTTTCTGGCTTCGGGGATAAAACCGCTGCTATAAAATGGCTGGCCGCAGCAGGTCTGCTGCTCTGGAAATTCAACGTGAAACCCACTCCGACGGAGCAGCTTATAGGAAGCAACCCCCACCTCAGGGAAGATCTGATCTACAAGACAGGTGACAAACAGGGCAATTTTTCGAGTCATGACACCTTCCGTTGTGCTTGATGATGAGCCGTGTTCAAGTTTGCTGCACTATACTATCATAAACCACAAACCCGATTCTCCCAATCGTTTCTTCCAAGCCTGGTGAGATGCAGGTAAGAAAAGGATGTAAACCCCCTTCCAAAAGATATGAAACTCCCCGCCTTTTTTGTTTTGATATTCACAGGAATGCTGGTGATCGGTTGTTCCAATCAAATCCCTCCGCAACCAGCCACGCCTACCCCGCCGGTAATACCCATTCAAGCACCCGAAACGGCCAATGCAGATATCCTGCATGTCCGGGCAGTTGAAGAACAAGACCGCACCTGGACCTTTCACGTCACGGTCAGCCACCCCGATACGGGCTGGGAAGACTATGCAGACGGATGGGACATTGTGCTGCCCGATGGTACAGCTGCCCTGCCAGACCCTACCTCCCCTTTTACCCGACTGCTGACCCACCCTCACGAGAACGAGCAGCCCTTCACACGCAGCCAATCAGGCATCGTGCTCCCGCCCGAAGTGAAGTTTGTCACCGTCCGGGCGCATGACCTTGTGCATGGTTTTGGCGGTCAGGAAGTGACCGTTTTTCTGGATCAGGCCAATGGATTGAGCTTTGAGGTAGAGCGGCAGGACCTGGCCCAGATGCAGGCGGTGATGGGCCTTACCCAGCAGCGGCTGGATGGCAACCGTTTCCAGGCAGGCCAGATCGACCTATTGTCCAGCCAGCCGTTGGATATCCCCCTGGCAGGAATTCCGGCCTGGGTGGTGGGTACCGCCACAGAGTATGGTGTCACTTTCTGGGTGGCTGCCCTGCAAGATGGCCGTATCCAAGCCTTCCAGGTGGGTGACCAAGGTTTCCAGTCGTTGGAGCTCAGCACCAGCCAGCTTCCAGGCGGGATGCCGCCCGCCTTGCTGCTGAATGAACAGCCGGTTATTTTGAACAGCCGCGCCCAAAACCTGGCCGAATTCTCACACCCCATCCAGACCGAGACCGGCAGCCTGGCCTTTATCAGCAGCCAGGGGGAACTGGTAATCAGCGGCAAAGACCCGGTGCAGACAGATCAATTGGATGCTTTGCTGGATGGACGCATCCTGAGCGACGGACGCGGGCAGTTCCTGCTGCTGAGCAACCCAAGCGCAAGTTACGCACACGGAGTCCTGGGAGACAGCCTGGAAGCCAAATCGGTGAGCCTGCTGGATGCCTCAGGTGCCCTCTTGCAGAAGATCACGATCCCTGGTGAGCAGGTGATCGAGGGCATCGCGCCAATCTGGGCAGACCTGGACAACGACGGCCTGCGGGAAATCATCCTCACCCTGAGTGATCGCAAAAATGGTGCGCAGCTCGCGGTGTACTCTGAATTGGGGGAAGTCATCGCTTTGGGAGAATCGATTGGGACAGGGTACCGCTGGCGGCACCAGATCGCAGCCGCGCCCTTCGGTCCGAACCGCGAAGTAGAGCTGGTTGATGTGCTGACTCCTCACCTTGGAGGTGTGGTTGAGTTTTTTCAGCTGCAGGGAGCGGCTTTGGTAAAAGTGGCTGAAGTTCCTGGCTACACTTCGCATGTAATCAATTCACGTAACCTGGATATGGCTGCGGCAGGGGATTTCAATGCAGACGGCCGGGTGGAACTGCTGCTGCCCAACCAGAATTTAACCGAACTGGGCCTGATCCAGAGGAACGCCAACGGTGCGGAAGTGCTGGCAAACCTGCCGCTGGCAGGCCATCTGACCAGCAACCTGGCGCTCGTTCCGCTGCCGGGTGGTCAATTGGCGGTCGCAGCCGGGATGGATTCCTCGATCCTGAGAATTTGGCTGCCCTGATCTAGGGCAGCGGCACAAACGCAAAAGTCGTATCCGGATATTTATCCGAGGCGATTAAGAAACCGAGGTCGTCCAGGCGTACAAGCCCTTCCCAGTTGCGGGAAATCAGGTTGCCATTGCGGGCCAGGACAAGCGGCGCACGCCCTGTCAGGGTGATTCCTTCACTCGGATCGTAATGCATTTCCACCAGGCGCTCCACGCCTGCATAAAATGGGTGGACACAGATACTGTCACCGGGTGCAGCAAGCAGATCTTTTTGAGGTTTGAGGGAGGTGGTCCCCACGGAGTAGATATTCAGCACCCAGAAATTTTGGGCTTCATCCAGCTGGGTTGCATCGGTGATACGGTATTCAATGGTCGGGAAAGGCAGTTCGCCCACCAAATTCAGGGCCGGGTCATAGATCTGGGCAGCGGGGTTTGGATTGATCGATGCGCCATTGGCTTCAAAGAGCGTCACAATCTGGCTGCCAGTACTCAGCAAGGTTTCGTTGGTCGTGTTATCCAGCTGCTGCTGCAAAGGGATCGTTTGGCGGTTCTGGGGTTCCAGGACCACCCGGCTGAGATCAGGCTGGATTTCCCCAGAGATCAGGTAACCGACCATGCCTTTTTTCGTGGAAACCTCCACGGTTAAAAAGATCTGGTCATCCATAAAAGCGATGGCTTCGTAACCTTCAAAGCCGGTTTTAAAATCCTCGCCAAACCGCTGGTCCTCTACCGGGATGCGAATGGGCTCAATTGGCGGTGAACCAGGATTTTCCAGGTAATCCAGGATCACAGATTTGGGTACGGCGTATATAACCCGGCCCACCGCATGGTTGAAATACTGCGGCAGGATGATCAGAGTATCACCATACCAGTCCATACCAGAGATTTCGGCAGAGCGCCGGCTGAGCGGGTCGGTCAGGGCAATGGGGGTGATCTCCACCTCCATGGGCTGCCCGGCAGGAAATTGGGAACAGTCCAGGGGAATAAAGATGAGGTAGAAGACACCACCCGCCAGCAGCACCAGCAGCCCCACGACCAGGATTAAGCTAAAAGCACGCAGTCTTTGAGTAAAGAAGCTTTTCATCAGAACTGCAATTTTACTGGATTTATGCAGGAAATGGAGAAACCAACCTCTGCCAATGATTGACCCTGAACCGTAATTATGCTTCAATAAAAGAGCTGACAGGGCGATCCAATTTTGCCCAGCCAGACCTGAACTGAACCACCTAGGAGGCAGACATGCAAATAGAGATCACCCAGGAAGGAAAACTGCTGCGACCGGATGGCTCCATCTCCCAGGCAGGTTGGAGCCGCCAGCCGTACTTGGACTGCAATCTGGAAGATGTCAATTTTTACGCCATCAAACCTTTGCAGCACTTCCGCATCAAGCGCTGGGATTATTATGCCGTCTTCACCCCCAAGCGCTTCTTCTCTGCCACCATCGCCGACCTCGGGTATGCCGCCAATATCTTCGTCTATGTGGTGGACTTTAAAAGCGGTGACTACCATGAAGAAGGGCTGGTGATCCCTTTGGGCAAAGGGGTAATCCTGCCGCGCAACAGCACACAAGGAAACGCGCATTTTGCCAACCGGCAAGCGTCCCTGGAGTTTGTTTTGCAGGGCGATGAAAGAAAGCTGGCCGTCTCCTGGCCGGGTTTCCAGGATGGCAAAGGCATCGATGCACAGATCTCGCTTGCCTGCCCCCCGGACCACGAATCAATGACCATCGTCATCCCGATCGGCAGCCAGCGCTTCTATTACAACCGTAAGATCAACTGCCTGCCGGCTTCCGGCTCCTTGCGCTATGGGGACGACCAGGAAACCCTGACAGCCGAAACCTGCCTCGGCTCGCTGGATTGGGGGCGCGGGGTCTGGGAATACAGCAGCTTCTGGAACTGGGCCAGCTCGTCCTCCTACCTGCCCGATGGTCGGTCTATCGGCCTTAACCTCGGCATGGGGTTTGGGGACACCTCCGCTGCCACCGAAAATGCCATCATCCTGGACGGGAAATTACACAAGCTGGACCATGTCAGCTTTGGATATGATCCTGCGGATTACATGAAACCCTGGAGATTTGAGGACAACCAGAAGCGGTTGAGTCTGGAATTTGTCCCGTTTACTGAACGGGTTGCCACCACCAACCTGGGTATTATCCAGAGCGAAGTTCACCAGATGTTTGGCCGCTATTCGGGCAGCCTGGTGCTGGATGACGGAAACCGGTTAGAGGTGCGCGACCTGATCGGTTTTGCGGAAGAGCACCACGCGAAATGGTGAAATGTTGGCTTCACCCACCTGAGGCTTAATATATAAAGCGGCTGCCATTCAATCTTGGCAGCCGCTGAATTTTGCGTACCGAGTTCCCAGGCTAGAGACCGCCTGGTTCGGGGGCCAACGGCTGATTGGTTTCAACAAACTGTGCGGCAAGGTCCGCGTCGAAGGTCTCAAATTCCTGCAGGTAACCCCAGGAGGTCATCACCAGAGGAACAGAAAGCGACGGACGCGGAAAGGCGATCAGTTTTTTACCGTCAAACTCATCCATCACATCCTGGATCTCGCTTTGAAGGGTGCTGCAGCTTGCCTCGTCCAGAAGGTCACAGTTATACCAGAAGATAATATATCCATGCTCCAGGCTGTGAATCAGATATCCATCGTGAGTTGGGTCCAGGTATTCCGGGGAGTCCACCTGGTAGAAACCCGCCGGCATGGAGACGCCGTAATGCGTACCAGATGTTGGAGGGTCTGAAGGTGATTCGACTGGTTCACCATCATTGACATGGGATGTTTTCACCACGGGAACCATTTCGCCAATTCCCCCGGTTGAAACGGGGTCCTGGGCGGAATGGTCATCCACCTTTGCAGATTGGAAAATGATCAGGCCAATCACGGCAACCACAGCTACCGAAACCAGTGCCCAGGTTATGATTTGTTGGCGTTTAGCCTGAGTACGCCTTTTTTGCATTCTATCTCTTTGCGTTGTGGTCATACATCTCTCCTGACATACATCACAATTTATTTATAGGGATCTAAAATTCCTGACGCTTTTAAGTGTATCATTTTTACCACATTTATCTTATTTAATTGGTGGGGATTTCCGTGACTAAAATAAAAAGCCCTGATCAGGTCGATCAGGGCAGATCTTTTGGTCAGGAAACTACGCTTTTTGGGCTTCCTCTTCGCGCCTTCCGGTCCAGGCCAGGATAGCCATCACCATACCTACCACATACAAGACCAGCAAGGGCAGCATTACGATCAGCATATTGATGGGATCAATCGTTGGGGTGATCATGGCGGCCAGGATCGAGATCAAGACCACCGCAATGCGCCAGTTATCGCGCAACACATTCGGTTTGAGGATGCGCATGGCCGCCAACACATAGGCGATCAGCGGAAACTCAAAGGACACCCCGATCCAAAACATAAGCGTGGTGACAAAACGAATATACGAGGAAGGGCGCGGCAGGGTTGGAATCCCCATAAAGTTCAGCAGCACCTCCAGCGCCGGGTCCAGCATAAAATAATAAGCAAATATCATTCCGCCAACAAAGAACACAATGACCAAGGGGATGGAAAAAATCCCGATCACACGCGCCCGGGGGGAGAGACCCGGAGCAGCAAACAACATCAATTCAAAGACAATATAAGGCAGGGCGACCGTAAAACCAGATAGCAGTGCTACCCGCATCACGACCCCAATCGACTCGGTGATCTCAATCGCCTGGAGTTTATCAATGCCACCTACAGGCACAGAGATCCAGTCCAAGATGGGTGTGATGTAGATAAAAGCGACAATCGTGGCAATTGCAAATCCCAGCACCGCTCGGAAAAGGTGCTTGCGCAGTTCGTTGAGATGAAACAGGATGGAATTTGGGTTCTCAAACCCAGATTGAAGCACTTCGGCGATGGGGGTATCTTCCGGTACTTCGGTAAAAAAGTTGCGGATCCGCTTTATCCTCTGGCTGATAAAGCCAGCGATCGTTCGCAAAATCCACCAGACCAGACGGAACGGGGCGGTAATGATATACCAGATTTTTCTGAACACCTTGCGCATGAACGAATCCTTATCGCAGTTTTACTTAGGATCGGCTGCTTGCTCCCCATCCGGCTGGGAAGGTTCCGATGAGGCTGATTCAATATCTGGATCTGGCGCGGCCTGAGACTCTGTCTCTGGCTCGGAGGCCTCCTCCGAGATGTTCTTGTTCGGCAGCTTGGGCTCAGGGATCTTGAATTCGCTCATCTTGAACTCCTGAGGTACGTGCTTAACCTGCTGGAATTCTTTTTCAATCTCTTTTTTGGCATCCTCAAGCTCTGCTTCCCGCATTAAAGTGGTTGGCAGGGTGCGAATTTCTTTGGATACCTCATTCACCCCCTTCCAAAGCTCAGATTTGCGAACGGTACTCAGGAATCTGCCGATCTTCTTTCCTGTCGCAGCCAGGTCATCCGGGCCAAGGATCAGGAAGACGATCAGCAATACCATAATCAATTCAAGCGGGCCGACACCTAATAGATCCATTGATTAAATCTTTCTGCAATGCACAAACCATTCTACCGGGTGCAATATCAGACCATCGACCCGGTAAAACAGACTGCAAGATTCCCCTACTTATTTTTCTTCTGGTTCTTTGGCAGCTTCTTCTTCTTTGTTTTCCTCGTCATCTTCGCCCTTCAATCCTTCACGAAAGGCGCGAATCCCGCCGCCAAGCTCGCCAGCGATCTTTCCGATTCGACCGACACCAAAGACTAGCAAAACAATCACGAGAATGATAATCCATTCCCATCCACCACTTCCGCCTATTCTCATACTGCACCTCCAAATGTTAATTTTCCTGCAAAATGCACAAGTCGCTTCCAAGCTCGATTGTCGACCACAAGCCAGGGAAACATCCGTGAATCCAGTGCTTAGATCAGCCTCCAAGCAGGTTTATTATAATCTGATTTTACTCAATCTCGAAAAACCAATCCCTTATTCCACCGACAGGCAGCGGATCAACACTCTGCGATGGTGAGGCAGAACCCGGTGCTCAAACAAATAGATGCCCTGCCAGGTGCCCAGGCTCAGCTGACCACCGTCGATGGGAATCGATAGACTGGTATTGGTCAGCATCGCCCGCATGTGCGAGGGAGAATCATCCGATCCTTCTGTAGTATGCCGGTAGTAGGCCTGGTTTTCCAGCACGAGGTGGTCCATAAAAGCCTCCAGGTCTTGCCTGGCCGACGGGTCATATGATTCGTTGGCTACCAAGGAGGCAGAGGTATGCTGAACAAATAAATGACAGATTCCCTCTGAGACCTTCCAATGATGAATCTGCCGCGCCACCTGTTCCGTGAAGTTATACAGGCCTTTACCGCGCGTATGAATTTCGATGGTTTCTTTATACCACTGCATGACTGAGCCTTTCTGGTTGTTTGGACGGTGATATTTCTTCTATTCTATCCTACTTCCTGCCAGATTATTAATCTTGCTTTAATTGACATTGAACTATATATCATATATACTTCAATTAAAGTGAAGTATTCTACAGGAGGATACTATGTTTTACGAACGAAAGACCAAAGATCGGAACCTTTTTTACATCGTCCTCTACCCGGTTGGGTTCATTGTCTTCTACTTAGGCATGATGGCAGTATTTGGAATATACCCCGCATTTTATGCGGTGGGAGGATTATTTTCCTTGCTGGCTACAGCATCTTTCATTACCTTTTGGAGGACGCGCAATGCCGGATTTTTAGCAGTAGGATTATTCCAGCTTTTTGTTTGTCTTCTTTGCCTGAGTGCGCCGATTGCCATTGAGGACAAGAGTAAGGCCGGATTTATACCTCCAATCCTGATCGGCATGTACGGTTTCATGGTGGCGTCTTTCTACCAGATGTTTAATCGAAAACTCAAATGGCGCGGCCAGGAAGTCTTTGAACTAGCGGCCATGCCCGTCGAAGATCTCGGCAACAGCTATTCCGCCCGTCCCCGTCCCGCAGGAAAAACTTCAGTCAGCAAGACTGAAATGATCCGCTTCGTTGATTTTTTGACCACAAACCTGATCGCGTTTGCTTTCCGAGAAGATAACCGGATTGTGTTTGTCCCCGTTCTGCCTGGAAAGGACAACCCCTACATATTCGGATTGAAGAAAGACTACCTGAACGACACCTGGGTAGCNNGAAGAGTTTTTCAAGCTGCTCGTCAACTACCAGGATATCTCTGCTTCCGAGGCGGCTTCCAGGCTCAACTTGCACATCCGCACCGCCCAGGATTTTCTGGATGGGCTGGCCGAACTGGAGATCGTGCAGAAAACTGAAGTGCATGAGAAAAAACGACCATATTTCCGCTACACGCTGAACACTTACAAACTTTCTATGAATGTAGACCTGTCCACCCTGGCCAAAGAGGATCCCGGAGAAGGACTCAACCGGCTGGTGAGGGAAGCACAGAATACTGAAGCCAACTTCACGGTTGCACGGACGGGCGATTACTTCAGTGCCGTCAGCATCTGGGAAGGAGAAGGGCGAGAACGNNTATTCCACCGAGATTCAGGATATTATTGATGAGTTGGCCAATATGGGCGTGATCGAGCTTCTCTGATACCAGGGAAAGAGATTTCCCTGTACTGAAAATCTGAAGCCTTATGAGGCTTAGATGGTCGCTTCAGCGGCAAATGTGGTTGAAGTCCACCTGCAAGGCTGCAACAACTCACTTGACCTAGGCAACCACAGCCGGTGAGACCAAATCAAGTCGGCAACCTATTCAAAGGGGTATTTCACCCCAACCTGCTCCCGGATCGTATCCATCAGGCGCATATTCGCCAGGGTGTCAGCATGCGACATGCGCGGACTTTCCAGTTCGCCTTCCCGGATACAGCGCACAGCCTCTTCAATCTGATATTCAAACCCTTGACTGCGGAAGGGTTCCTGGAAAACCCTCTGCTGACCCCCGACTTCCAAAACAGCCGTCGTAGCCCCCCAAAACGGCTCCTTCAGGATGATGTTCCCTTTGGATCCGTGGATCGTGAGATCATTCCTGGCTTTATGCATAAAACTGGAGGTGAACTGAGAGATCACCCCTGAGGGATACTGCAGGTTCGCAGACAGCAGGATATCCACGCCGGTAGAGCTCAATACTGCCTGGGACTGGACCCCCACCGGATTCTCACCCAGCACCCACTGGGAAACGGCGATCGGGTAAATGCCCAGATCAAGCAAAGTTCCTCCCGCCAGCTGAGGGCTCAGCCAGCGTTTCTTTTCATCCATATTGGCCCGGATGCAAAAAGTGGACTGCAACGCCAAAACCTCTCCAATCTCATTCTCATTTAAAAGCTCCCGCACCACTTGATAAAGCGGTAAATAGCGCGACCAAAGTGCTTCCATCAGGAAAACCTGGTTCTTCTGGGAAAGCTGGACCAGCGCCTCGGTCTGCTTGGCATTCACCGTCAGGGGTTTTTCGCACAGCACAGGTTTGCCCGCCTGGAGACACAATCTGGCATTCTCAAAATGGAAGTTATGGGTCGTGGCGATATAGAGTCCATCCACATGCGGGTCCTCCGCCAGCTCAGGGTAGGAATCGTACACCACGCGAGGTTTAAACAGCTTCACAAATTCCTGGGCACCGCTGCGGCTGGCCACAGCGTAGATCTCACTCCCCTCTACAGCCTGCATATCCCGCGCAAATTTTTGGGCAATTCGCCCTGCTCCAATCACTCCCCAGCGGAAAGTTTCTGCCATTTTCACACTCCTTCTCTATGCAACGGAAATAATTTAGGTCAGGTGTACACCAGGCGTATAATTAAGCCTTATACCGACTTTAATGCAAGTGCCTTCGACCTTGATCAAGTATAAACCAAGAGTGATTACAATATACCACGCCCGATCAAACCATCACGCATGTCAATAATCAGTTTATCTAGCGGAATGGTGCCCCAGCGATACGCATGCAGCAATTTTGGTGGAAATCCTGGCATCTGGCTTTCCTGTCAATTAATCAGGCCCTCCCGGATTGAAAAATCTCTTCCAGGCCAAGCGGACTACCCGCAGCGCATTGCACTTATGAATCTAATTCCCCGCACAACGGCTCCATCTCGGACTGAATATCGGCTAAAATGGGTGCAGTGACGATCCGATCATTGAAAGGAGAGCAATGCCAAAGCCATCTACTTTTTCAATCGTGGCCTGTGACCTGGCGACACAAGCCTGGGGAGTGGCTGTCGCCTCAAAATTCCCAGCCGTGGGAGCCGTCGTCCCCTGGGCGCGAGCCGAAATGGGTGCAGTTGCCACCCAATCCTATGCCAACACTTCCTACGGTCCACGCGGCCTGGAGATGATGGGCCAGGGATTATCGGCAGAAGAAACCTTAGCCAAACTGCTGGCAGATGACGAAGAGCGAGAACTCCGCCAGGTCGGCCTGGTGGATGCCGCAGGAAAGGCAGCAACTTTTACCGGTGCGGACTGTCATGACTGGGCAGGAGGGCTGACTGGTCCNNATGCAGAACGCCTTTCTACAGACCGCTGGCAGTCTGCCCGCCCGTCTGTACGCTGCCCTTTACGCCGGGGACCGGGCTGGCGGCGACCGGCGCGGCCGCCAATCCGCATCGATCTATGTTGCCAAGCCCAAGGGGGGCTACGGCGGTTTTATTGATCGCTGGATCGACTACCGCGTGGATGATCACCCGGACCCCGTACCCAGGTTGGGCGAGCTCCTCGAACTGCACGAACTCTTCTTTGGGGAAAGTGACCCCAAAGACCGGGCAGCCATCGAAGGCAAGACCTTACAGCAATTGCAGCAGATCCTGATCCGGGAAGGATACCTGAAGGGTGATTTTAGTACGATTTACGACCAACAGACCCGGAAAGCCCTGGAAGCTTTTACTGGCAACGAAAATTTCGAAGAGCGCTGTGACCTGGAAGCAGGCTGGATCGATCAGCCCGTGCTGGACTATATATTTAAAAAGTTCAGCCGCTGACCAGGTCGGAGACCATGCCCGCGGTTGGATCGTCCCATCCGAAACCTGGTGGAGGATCCCCCTCAGCCAGCCGGGGAGAGGAATGGGGGGCTTTATTTCTGACCAGTTTGCCTGATGGGCAAACCTTGTCCGATTTCAGCCCGCGGCAGTCCGCGCTTTTGGGTGCCTTAGCGAATCCCGGTATCAATATCAATGTCGAGCTTTGTTACCAGCTGGCTGGCTATCTCGATCTGTTTGGGCAAATCGGCTGCACTGTCAACCCCTAAGTGGTTGATATCCACCACATAGCTGCCAACCGGTAGTTCTGCCTGGTAATGACCGGTAGCGTCGATCTTGATGCGGGTGACCTCGGTCTTCCCATTTTCTTTGAAGACCACGATTTCCCGGGCCGCATACACCTCGGGGTGTGGGGTTGGCACTTCCGCCCCAACCTGAACCGCCGGGATAAGCGGGCCAATCGTCACCTGGCCTTCCAGGGTGCCGAACTCCTGGGGACCAAGAGTGCAGCCAGTGAACATCATCAATCCAAAAGTTATTCCCAGCATGCCGAGCAGCACGCTGCGATAATCCCGCGCCCATCTGCGGTTCCGGCCAGACTCTGAGATCCATTTTTTCACCCGAATTCTCCTTCCTGGCACACAGCAAACCTGCCGATTAGATTGACATTCGTTGGGTGCGCCAGTATGAAAATGATACTACATTCTGGCCTGTTGTTTTGTTAATACTGTATGAGGTGGCTGGCATCGGGGCCAAGGATCCTTCAGACACCCCAACCCGAGACTTGATCGAAATGCTAAGGAGCGTGTAAAATACGGACAGGTATTACGGCACCTTCCACCACCAACCACCTGCCATCCAAATCATCAGCATGCATCACGTTCAGGCAGCAATCCAGCTCCACGGCACATTCTTTAATTGCCCGCAAGATGACCAATTTCAACCGCAAATTATTGGAGTGAATATGGACCATGCAATCTGGCTTGCCAAGATTTTCTCTCAAATGCAGCAGTCCGGCCCTGAAGGGAAATCCGCTGTAGATTATCTGCGTTCGAAAGGCACCAAG
>DNGN01000185.1 GCA_003486225.1 Chloroflexota bacterium | reverse complement strand
GAAAGCACCCTGACTCGCCTGGCATCATCAAGTTGCATTTCCTCGTGATCATCACCGGGAAGATCGACGGACGGTTTTATATTTTTGAATTTTATTTTGGCATCAGTCATAGTCTTATCTCATCAATTCGCTCTAACCCGGGGGTCAACCGCCGCGTACATGATATCCGCAACCAGCAGGCTGAGCTGTGTTAGAACGAGCAGGAAGGTAGTATAAAACATGGCGAATGGAATATCGCCGCGGGTGATGGCTTGAAAAGAAACATAACCAATCCCTGGGATCTGGAATAGCGTTTCCGTAATCAGTGATCCACCAAACATTGCAGGTATCAGATAGCTCATATAGGAAACCAGCGGGATCAATGTGTTCCGAAAAGCATGTTTCCTGATCACAACCTTTTCAGACAAGCCTTTTGCACGGGCTGTACGGATATAATCGGAACTTAAAACTTCAAGCATATTTGTGCGGTTATAACGCATTAGCCCGCCAACTGAAAGCATGATCAGCGTAATCACCGGCAAGACCATATGATAAGCTATATCCACGGCTTGCTGGAAAGGTGTCATCGAGCTGAAAAACCTGCCGGTAAGCCCATACAGATCAAACCAGCCAAGTTTAATGGCAAAAACATATTTAAGGATGGTAGCCAGGAAGAATGTTGGTAAAGAAATCCCCATCAAAGCAAAAATAGTAATGGCATAATCGGTTGTGCTGTATTGCTTTCTTGCCGCCAAATTCCCTAAAGGAATTGAGAGAAAAAACTGTGCCCCAATAGCAATAATATTGATAATGATCGAGTACCAGATCACCTCGGCAAATTTTTGGGTGACCGGGATCCCCCAGTGCCAGGAATCTCCAAAATCACCCCTGATTGCAGTACCAAGCCAACCAAAAAAACCAGGGATAATCCCCACATTCAGTCCATACACCACATTGAGCTGGTCCAGCCATTCCTGGTAAGTTTTGGTACTCAAGGGATTGGTGGCCCTTTGCCTGGCAATCGCTTCCACATAGGATGTGGGCAAAGAACGGATTACTGCATAAATCACCAGGGCACCAAAGAAGGCAATGAACACAGCGAGGATGAGCCTTCTGATCAGGAATGTTCGCATTTTGCTCCTCCAAATATAATGCCTAAAATATTATAAGATAATTCCTTCAAAATGTAGGCCCACCCACGGGTGGGCCTACAGAAGTTATTTGATATCCAACGAGCAGACTGGAACCTTATTGCACTTCAACAACTTGGATTTCGTAGTACCAGTTCCAGAAAGTGGTGATGTCTGGTGTCAGGGAGTCGATATTGACACGAGGTGTGCTGAAAACAATCACGTTCTTGCGTTGATACGTTGGCAGTTCAACTGCCCAGTCAACAACTTCGTCAAGGGCCTGTTTATAGATCGCCTTACGGTAGGCCTGATCATCACTCCGCCGGGCGTCGATGATCAGCTGGTCAAGAAGGTCAGACTGGATGTGGTAGTGGTTGGAGTCCGAGCCACCTAGACCAACAACATTCGAGCTGTGGTAAATCTGGTACATGTCCGGGTCGATGGTTGAGCCCCAGGCTGCAGCCCACATTTCCGGTGTCCCGGCGTCCAGGGTGTCCCAAAGCACGTTGCTGTCTGCAGGGTCATTGATCTTGAGTTCCATACCAATTTTTGCCAGGGCTTCCTGGGCTGCAGTGATGATCCCAAAAGAGGGGTGATCACCAATGCCATCCGCAGGAATGATGAACTCGTAACTCAACTTTGCACCTTCCGGAGCAGCGGTGAGGACGCCATCTTCAACGGTGAAGCCAGCCGCTTCAAAGAAGCCCAGGGCAGCTGCCAAAGCAGCTGCTTCCTTCTCCTCTGGTGTCATGTCAGCAGTATAGATCGGATCGCCGTTGACATCCACAGAGAAAGCCAGTTGGTAGCCCTCATCCGTCGGCTGCGGGGCAGCCCAGGAGGTGTTCGAGATCGGGTAGTTGATCACTGCTGCGGCTTCGCCGTAGAAGCTGTCAATCACGACATCACGGTAGACAGCCATGACGGTGGCAAAACCCTTGCGCAAGTTCTTGGAAGCAACGGAGCCCGGTTCGCCGGCAACGTTCATGGTAGCAGCGTTGAAACCAATGTAGCCGTAGCCAAGGTTGTCCACCAGGCTGGAGGTGATCACATCACCGGTCATCGTGCCGTTGGAGTTGTAAGATTGAATTTCTGCATAGCGTGTCGCGTTGTATGACAATTCGCCGGCATCAGCAGTGGCAGTCTGGAGCGCAGAGGGAACTTCAGCAGCTATGGTTTCCTTGTACTGGAGTTCAGCGACCTTTGGGCAGCCGCGGAAGTAATATGGGTTAGCTTCAAAGTAAACAACTTTGTTATCGTACTTGACAAACCTGTACGGCCCCATCCCCATGGGGGTTGCGGTCAGGCTCTGCTGCTTGGAGAGGTCGCCAAAGTCAAAGCCGAACATATTATTTTCATAGTCATACTTGTCTACATCACCATAGTAGTGTAGAGGTGTGATTGGTTGTAAAAGGATGCTATAAACTGCAGGGGCTTCATAGCCAGCGATCGTGATCTCAACGGTGTAATCATCCAGCTTGACGATCCCGGCAATATTGGGAACACCCCCAGAGCCCATGGCTTCATCCAGAGGACCCCAGTACTTAATGAATGCTGTAGTTGCCACACCGGTTATATCGACGCCGTCTCGTACAGTTTCAACATCGGCATAGGCAACTGGATCGCCGCCATAGGCCTCGTAGGCTTCAACAAAGTAATCGGTCAGGGTCGGGAAGTTTTCCACCAGGTCGAAGGTTGTCCCGGTCACCGCTGTGGTCATAGAACCATCATCATTGACCTGGCCAAATCCCCAAGCAACCATCCCGAACATGATTTCCATGCCCTCGTTACCGGCAATCTCTTCGGGAGTATAACCTGTCTCGGATTCTGCATACCCTTCAAGGTAGTTGGCGTTGACATACTCCACAATCGCGGCGAGGTCAGCCTCCCATTCTGCCTGGAACCTGGCCCAGAAGTCATCCTGCAGTTCCTGTGTCCAGGCGTCTGAGTCTGACCATTCATGGTCCATCCCAGCAGCGAAAATACCTTCGGCAAAGGAATTGTATTTTTCAAACACTTCACCTGAGACCTGTGTCTGGTATTCCCGCAACCCAAGAATGGGGTAGGACGAAAGCGTTGTCGAGCCTACGTAGCTCGGATCAAGGAAAGTGTAGTAGGTGAAGATAAGGTCATCAGCGGTGACAGGTTCACCATCCGAGAATTTCATCCCCACTCTGAGTCGGGCAGTGTACTTGGTGGTATCTGTCGCCTCATCATAGACCACGCTGGTATTGGCAGGGCCTTTATACAGGTAGTCTACTCCGTTGTAGGTGCGAACTTCGCCTTCAATCGCATTATGGACAATCGCGCCAACCCGGTCAGTGGTCAGCAGATTTTCCTGTGTCATTCCCTGAACTTCAACATCATACCCGGAGTCTGCAAAGAACGGGCTGAACTTCTGGGAAAGCGTTTCAATGGCTACTACCAGCGGTGTATCGATGACAGGTGCAGTGGGTAAATTCTCACCATAGGGCTGCTCTTCAAAACCAACATCTGCATCTCCAGTATCTGCTGGTTCTCCAGCATCTACCGGTTCTCCAGCGTCTGTTGGTTCCTCGGTGTCTGCCACTGGAGCATTATCGCCTGGCTCCTCGGCAATGACCGGATTTTCAGCCGTGCATGCTGACAGTGCGATGGCAAAAATCAAGAGTACCATCAAGATTGAACTTAACTTCTTTATTGCGTGCATATCTTCTCCTTTTGGTTTGTAAACTGAAATCATTCTAGCCCAAGATTAAAAGCAAAACATTAATTTCAAATTAGTTAAGCTAAATTAAATGGTTGAGATCATGGACTTCGCTGGATGAAGGCCAAGCGGAAGGGATAAAACAAGATCAGAGGAAGAAAAGGGAGGCTGCACCAAAACCCTTAATTTTCAGGGTCAGGCTGAGATTGATCCTGGTATAAAAAACTTTTTCAAAACTAAATCAGGAAAGAAAGATGGTTTGAAAATTACAGCCGGGAAAATGCCTAAAACTTTATTCGGGGCAAGTCTAATCAGGGCTGGTCTGTACGCGTATGGGTTTCTGGACCCTGATCAGAATAAATATTGCGATAGCCGAAAGTGCCTCAAGCGAAAGGTAAAGGTATTCCAGAACACGCCTCTCCCGCAAAGAGGTGAACAAAAGAAATGCGATCTCAGCCATCACTCCGATGCTGAATAGGATCAGAAGAAAATTGCTTGCAGTCTTCATCCGCTTGAACGATAGGTCTACATCCTCGCGGCGGTGCAGGCGTTGCTCTTTGGGTATGCGCAATATCCCCCACCCTAAATAAAATAGCGCTAAGAAGCTGAACACATAAGGCAGGGAAATATAAAACTGATACATACCTTGGTTATTTATAAACCCAGCAGTGGAATGCAGAACAAGTATGACCGCCAGCAGAAGAAGAGAATTGCTCTTGAATTTACGAAGACCCTTCTCATCGAGGGAAACCTCGAAATAATCTCCGCGGTACACTGGCTTTAATGTTTCGCGACCGCTTTCATCTTTGGTGCGGACCATTTCATAGTCATCCTTATATTTTCTCATCGACATGGTTTCATCTTATCACAATTAGCCAAACGAAAAACTAATTAAATATTAATGATTGTTATTTCCTTGATGCGTTAAACTGAATGAACTGGCACATATTCAAATTTCCGATCACGTAATAATCAAGATGTCAACTTCTGAAGGAAACATGCGTGAAAAAACCAGCCTGGTATGAGCATATCACCCCTTTTTTATTTGCCATATTTCCAATCCTGTCTCTTGCCCGCGAAAACATTGATTACATTCACGTCAGTGCGATTNNTTTTCTACCTGGCATTCAACGCCTTTTTAAATGACCGGCGGAAATCGGGAATCTTATCGGGGGTACTGATATTCATTTTGCTATCCTATGGAAATATCTATTTATCGATCGAACATTGGCTGGTCAGTCCTCCCGACCATAGGGTTCTGCTGGGGATCATTACGGTTTTGTACCTTTCAGTTGGAGCGTATGTGATCTTCAAGGTACACGATGCAAAAAATTTAAATCTCGCCATGATCACCGGCTTTTTTGTAATGATCTTATATCTAGGGGGTTCCATCGGAATCTATGAATACAAAGTGTTTGC
>DNGN01000178.1 GCA_003486225.1 Chloroflexota bacterium | reverse complement strand
CGCCGTTACCTGGACCTGTTTTTTTACCGCAAAGAGGAGCGGCTCCTAAGGCAAAACATCCGCCAGCTTTCGTTCCGCGTTGGTGACCAGGGTCTGAAAGAGACCCTGGAATTAGCTCTCGATCTGACCTGCACATCTGTCAGGGCTACCTTCGGCCTGATGGTAACCTTCCATGGGGATGAAAATCGACTCATGGCAGCCTATCGCTGGAACAAGGACGTTTCTAAAATCTCAAGAAATGTACTGATCTCAGACGATTTCCAGCAATCCGATCCCGGGAATCTACCAGAGCCGCTCGAGGAAGTCACCCTGCTGATCCCGATCTATGTGCAAGGGGACCAAACCGGCACGATCCTGTTAGGTCCCCCGATCAACAGCATCCGCTACCCAATCACCGAGATCGACAGGTTGCTGGATGTCAGCGATCAGATTGGCACAACCATCCAGCAGGTTCGACAGGGCAGCCAGTTACTGGAGCAGGCCGTGCATACCATCCAGGTCCCCAAAATCAGTTCCCTGAAAACCACTGGAGACCTGAATGTCCAGGAGCTCGAAAATGCCCTGCGCAACCTGCATGATTTTGCCTTCCTGGGTGACAGCGGCTTGGCCAAATCAAAACTTGTTACAGCACGCCTCCCTGAGCACAACGCCACGCACCTGGATCGCGGGAAAATTGTGTACACGCTGCTTGAAGAAGCTGTGACCAGACTGAAGCCCAACAAAGCATATCCCGACGATATCCCGACTCGCGAATGGTATCCCTATCTGATCCTGCATTATGCCTATTTTGAAGATAAGCTCAACCGGGATATCATGTCACAGCTTTATATCTCCGAAGGGACCTTTAACCGCACCCGCCGGTCCGCCATCCGTTCCGTGACCCGGGTGTTGGTAGAACTTGAAAAAAGTGTGGGGTAGAACCGGGGGGCAAGTTAAAAAAACTTGGCAGTTTTTGGCAGTTGTTCAACTGGTATTGGCAGGTTTAATCAGCCAAGATAGATGCAAGAAAATCTATTGGTTCTGAGGAGGTCANNTCGTGGCCGGGGTTTTATACGTGGCCGTGTGCACCTATGCTGTGATTACGATGACTGCCATCGCCGCTGAGTATCGAGATAAACCGCTGGAACCCAAACCAAGCGAATTTGGCTTAGCCTATCAGGATGTGAGCTTCCCCGCACGGAATGATGGCCTTGAGATCGCTGGATGGTACATCCCCAAAGAAGGCAGCCGCAGTGCCATCATCATGGTGCATGGACGGCATGAAAACCGGGCGACCGCCATGGAGGGCACCTTCCCTCAATTTGCTGCCGCCCTGCATGAAGCCGGTTTTGCGGTGCTGATGCTCGATGTGCGCGGCCACGGCAAGAGCGAAGTTGCCCGGTATGATTTCGGGCTNNTATTCAGACTTCGGCCCGCTCCTCGAAGCCTCCTGGGAGCGGGAAAGCGGACTGCCAAATTTCTTCCTGCCGGGTGTGACATTGGTACACCAGATTCTCTTTGGCTTCGACCTGCGGGATGTTGTGCCTGTCGATGCCGTGCGGGACATGGTGCCGCGGCCGGTCATGATCGTGCACTGCAGATTGGATACTGTTGTGCCAATCGAGCAGGCTGATGCCTTATTGGCAGCCATCCCCAACGCAGAGCACTGGTACATTGAAGATGGTTGTGAACACGCTCAGATCTATACCGTGATGCCGGAGGCATACGAAGGCAATATCATCCCGTTTTTTGAAAAAAATCTACCCTAGGGACAATCCTAGAGCAGTGTTGAATACTCCTAATAGATGTAGATTTCTCACGATTAGGAGGGCATTATGAAGAATAAAATTAAGATCCTCAAATGGATCAAACTCCATACCCTCTTCTTCTTCGCTTTCGCCAGTAATCTTTACCTAGCCCTTTGCGCCTTCGCAGCCATGACGATTACCCAACCCGCGAACACGAAGAAGAACGCCAAGCCGCTCAAGCCGACACCCGCGGATTACGGCACCAAGTATGAAAATATTTTCTTTCCAGCCCGGCATGATAAGCTGCGGATTGCTGGCTGGTACCTGCCCAACCCAACCAGCCAGAGCGCCATCCTCCTGGTGCACGGGAGATTTGAAAATCGGGCCTCGGCCATGTCTTGCACCTTTCCCAAACTGGCGGCCGCACTGCACAAAGCTGGCTTTGCGGTGCTGATGATCGATCTGCGCGGCCACGGCAAGAGCCAGGAAGTCAGGTGCGATTTCGGTGAAAAATCCAAAAACGATGTCCTCGGGGCGGTTGACTGGCTGATGGCACAGGGCTTTGCACCTGGAAATATCGGCGCTCTGGGCATTTCATTGGGTGGCAGTGCAGTTAATTATGCCGCCGCAGAAGAGACGGCTATTGGTGCATTGATCGGGGACAGCACCTATGCCGACATGAAACCAGTTGCAGAGATCATATGGCGGAATGAGTATGGTATGCCTGGCTTCTTCCTGCCAGGGGTATTTTTAATGCACCGCCTCATGATGGGCTTTGACATCCGCGATTCGGTCCCCATCAATGCGGTCAGAAAAATGGAACCGAGGCCAGTGCTCATCATTCACTGCAAGACGGATAAATTCGTTCCTTTCAATCAGGCCAAAGCAATGGTTGAGGCGATTCCAGGTGCAGAATCATGGTTTATTGACGGTGGCTGCGAACACGCCCAGGTCAATGCTTCGATACCCGAAGCCTATGAAACCAGGGTGATGGCCTTCTTTAAGAAACATCTGCCGTAAGAATGGGAGGCAGATCAATTTTGCTCGTACTCACAGAAGGTGTGGAACATTCCCGCACCTTCTGACGTTTAATAGGAAAGCCGGAAAAACGATCTTCTTCCGGCCATGGTGACATTTAAACCTCAATATCTGGAGGCACCGAATACGCATGGTTAAATCCAAACCTGGTTTCTGGCAATACCTGATCCTGCTGTTTGGGATCAGCTGGCTGCTGGCCGCCTGCGGTGGAGCAGAAAGCAGCCAACCCACTTCGCAAGAAATGCCGCAACAAGCTCCAGCGATCCAGGCTCCGGCGATCCTAGCGACACCCGCGGCAGACAGCCCGGCTGCAGGCATCTGTGGTGAATTTACCGGAGAGCTGGTGACCATTACCATCAACCCGGATATCCCCGACCCGCGCTGCGCCAGGGTTATGCCTGCCCAACGATTGGTCGTGGTCAACCAGCGCGGCGAGGATATTGTGGTGCGTTTGGGCCAATTCGAGGTTTCNNAGAACCTAATCTGATTAAGCCAATGTTATAATACTGACTTGGCAAAGGCCCCGCCTACTTAAAAAACTCAGGCCCGGCCTCGATCAAATTAAGGGCTATGCACAACCGATATGATCCCAATTAACCTCACCCTATCTGGCTTCCTCTCCTACCGCGATCAGGTGGAAATTGACTTTAACACCTTCAACCTGGCTTGTATCTCCGGTTCAAATGGTTCCGGAAAATCCTCCATGCTGGATGCGATCACCTGGGCCCTATTCGGACAAGCCCGCACCCGCGACGATGCCGTGATCAATTTGCAATCCGAGACCGCAGAGGTCAGTTTTGTCTTTGCATACGAGAGCAACCGCTACCGGGTGGTGCGGGCCAAAACCAGAGATAAAACCACATTGCTGGAATTCCACATCCAGGGTGCGGATGGAACATGGAAACCCCTGACCGAACGCACCATGCGCGGGACGGAATCCCGCATCGTTGAGGTGCTGCGCCTGGACTACGAGACCTTCATCAACGCCTCATTCTTCCTGCAGGGCAAAGCCGATCAATTCACCCAGCAGCGGCCGGCAGACCGCAAACGCATCCTGAGCAGCATCCTGGGGCTGGAGATCTGGGAAACCTACCGCAAAGCCGCCTTTGATCAGCGCAGACTGGTGGAGGTCCAGATCACCGAACTGGATGGCCGCCTGCAAGAGATCAATAATGAGCTGGCCGAAGAAGACCAGCGCCGCACCCGGCTGGAAGATGTCCAGGCCACGATGGAAGCCACCAGCGCGGCTCTGACTGCCCAGACCAGCCTATTGGAAGAGATGCGCCAAAAAGTCGCCCTGTTGAAAGAACGCCGCCAGCAGGTGGAAAATCTGGCCAACCAGGCAGCCCGAACCCGCCAGGAACTGGCCTCGCTGGCTGCCAAGCAGGACCAGCGGCAGCAAGAAAAAGATGCCTTCGCAGACCTGATGGGACGCGCAGATGAGATTGAGCGCCAGTTCCAGGCCTGGCAGGATGCCCAGGCGGCCCTGACCCAGTGGGATGAGACAGCCCAGCGTTTTAATGAGCATGAAAAACGCCGTCACGTTCCCTTGACAGAGATCGAGACCGCGCGCACACGTTTGGAAACCGAACGAGACAATCTGCTGCGCCAGGCCAACGAAATTGAAGCGGCAAAGGAAAAAACCGCCGAATTGGGAGAACTCCTCAAAACCCTGGAAGCTGAAACTGTACAGGTGCAGAAAGCCCTCAAAGAGCGCGATGATCTGGACCAAAAACGCCAGCAGGTCTTGCAGGAGCAAGCCAAAGCCAAAGCCGAAAACCCGCTCCTGAAAGGGGAAATGGACGCCCTGAAAAAGCGGATCGAGCAGCTTGAATCGGTGGATGGCGGCCTCTGCCCACTGTGCGGCCAACCCCTGACCCCGGAGGACCGCGCCCGGCTGATCGATGAGCTGCACGTAGAAGGCACCAAAAAAGGCGACCAGTATCGAGCCAACCTGGCTTTGCTGAATGCCGTCACCGAGCAGGTGGAAGAACTGACCTCGGCAGTGGCTGAGTTCTCGGGCACTGAAGACCGCCTGCGGGAAACCACCCGCATGCTCGATCAAACCGCAGCGCAGGTCCAGGCCTTTCAGGCAGAAGAGACCCGCTGGCTGGAAGAAGATCGCCCAAAACTTGAAGAGATCAAACTGCTCATATCGCAAGACCAATACGCTGCAGACGCCCGTAAAACCCTGGCAGAGATCGACCAGGAATTGAAAGAGATCGGGTACGATGCCGCCAGCCATGACGCGGCCCGT
>DNGN01000082.1 GCA_003486225.1 Chloroflexota bacterium | reverse complement strand
GAGTATGCGCTGATCATCACGTTAATAGCCATTGTGGTGATTCTTGCCATGAATTTTCTTGGGCCCACCATAGGCAATGTATTTTCGGAAATTGGTAATACAATGACCACAGTTTCATAACCCGGCCGGATCGAGCGAACAATTTGACCCTGAGAAAGCATTGATTGTATGGCCATCAGAATGGTTTGACGAACAAACGCGTTGAAGTCCACAGAGCTTCTGCTCATATTTTGAACAAAAAACTGGCACCTATATGTTTTGGTGTCAGTTTTTTTGTATTTAAGGGTAAATTTCCGTAGCCTTCAAGAGGCTATGGATAGTGGACCAATCTGATTGCGAAATAAAAATCATTGAGGACATTCCGAAGATTACTTTTGAAGTATTAAGAATTAATTCTATTTAGTTTTGAAATTGCTAAGTTTTCCTGATCTCCCATATCTGATACAGCCCCAACCTGCCGCCCTCGCCATCCGAAAGGAATTCATCCTGCACCTTAAAGCCTGTTTGGTCAGCAAGGGAGCTTAATTCATCGCTGGTATAGTAATGGACATATCGGAATCCGGCCCCACCGCGCCGCCAGTCGAGCAGGTAGTCATGCTCGTCTACCAGGTCGGCTGTCAGGCCGACTTTTTCCCACGGTTGGATGCGGCGGCGCAATTTTGGGCTTTGTAAGAACTGCCAGTTGGAATGAATAAAAAGCCCGTTAGGTGACAAGTGTTGGCGAACTTTATTCAAAAATTCAACGCGCAATCTTGTGGAGGGGATGTGATGCAGCACTGCAAAACAGACCACGGTATCAAACAAGGTTTGCGGTAGCTGGTCCTGCCACATATTCCCCGTCAGGTCGGCCTGAAAAAACATGGCATTGGGGAGGTTCTGCTGCCTGGCGATTTCTATCAGGTTGGCAGAGGTATCCAGCCCGACGTAGAGTCCGGTATAGCCTTGCCCGTTAAGGTGGGCAGCCAATTGGCCATTACCACAGCCGAGGTCCAAAACATGGGCTGTCTTGGGAATAGAATCGATACTCTTGACGACTCCTGGCTGGATCCTCTGCCGGGTTTCTGAAAAATGTTCGGCAAAGGTCTGGTAAAATTGGTGATTAAGCTCAAGCAGTTGTTGAGCAATTTCTGGCTGCATACCTGTATTATAGAGTATGTTGGCTTGATTGCAAGCTGGGGGCAGCTTTTGCCCTGGCTGAATAAATTGACAGAATGGTACATTATTAATGGATTCTTTGAACAATCAGGTTGAAAATTGGAATGAGCTCAAGCGGCATACGCCCGAAAAGCTGAATCTGGCACGTGCTGCGCTAAAAGAGATACAGCAGGGGGTGAAGGTGTTTGAGGCCATCCGCCGCCACCCGATCACCGCCGAGGGGGGCGGGTATATCGGAAAGCAGATGCTGGTGGCGGTCTATCGTGAGATGGTGGCAGCAGGTGAAATTGAGGAAGATCCGAAACTGCTCGCCAAAATCCGTATGAAACCCATCCGCACTCAATCTGGCGTGACGGTGGTTACCGTGCTGACCAAACCCTATCCTTGCCCTGGAAAGTGCGTCTTCTGTCCGACCGATGTGCGCATGCCCAAAAGCTATCTGCCCGATGAACCGGGGGCAATGCGGGCCCTTCATCACCAATTCGATCCTTTTGAGCAGGTGGCAGCCCGTTTGGAAGCCCTGGAAGCGGTCGGTCATCCCACGGATAAGATTGAGCTTTTGATCCTGGGCGGGACTTGGAGCTCCTACCGAAAAGATTATCAGGAGTGGTTTGTCCACCGGCTCTTTGATGCTATGAATGGGCCAGAAGCCAAACATGCACCGGAGGAGTACCAGGAACGTATGTCAATGGACAGTTTGGATTTGCCGGCTGCGCAGGCATATAACCAGACGGCTGTGCACCGCAATGTGGGTCTGGTTATCGAAACCCGCCCGGACCATGTGGATATTGAGGAACTGGCCTGGCTGCGGCATCTGGGGGTAACGAAGGTGCAGATGGGGGCCCAAAGTTTTGACGATCATATCCTGGAGATCAACAAGCGCGGTCACGATGTCAGGGCCACACGCCAGGCGGTTGCCTTGCTGCGCGCGGCGGGTTTTAAAATTGTCCTTCACTGGATGCCTAATTTGTATGGGGCGACGCCGGAAAGCGACCGGCTAGATTTTGCCAGAATGTGGCAGGGATACTGCCCGGATGAGATCAAAATCTACCCTAATCAGCTCTTGGAGAATGCGGAGCTGTACCAGTATTGGCAGCAAGGGCTGTTCCAGCCGTACACCACCGAAGCATTAATCGAGCTGCTGGTTGAGATCAAACCAAGCGTGCCGCGCTACTGCCGGGTAAACCGCGTGATCCGGGATATTCCTTCCACGAATGTCGTGGAAGGCAATAAGCGCACCAGTTTGCGTATGGATGTGCATCTCGAGATGAAGCGCCGCGGGACCGCCTGCCAATGTGTGCGCTGCCGCGAGGTGCGCGGCCATTCTGTCGATGAGGAGTCCCTGCAGCTGAATGATCTGGTGTACCAGACAGGGGAAGCACAGGAGCATTTCCTCTCCTACGATACGCCCGATGACCGTTTAGCAGGCTTTTTAAGATTGTCTTTGCCTGGCCCCGATTCTCCCCATACCGGGCTGAAGGACCTGGATGGGGCTGCCTTAATCCGCGAGGTGCATGTCTACGGACAATCGATCGAGGTCGGAGACAGCAAGGAAGGCGCCGCCCAGCATATCGGGCTGGGCACCAATCTGCTCCAGCAGGCTGAGGAGCTTGCCAGGCAAAAAGGCTTTGAAAAGCTGGCAGTCATTTCTGCGGTGGGCACACGCGAATACTATGCAGGGCGGGGGTTTGAAATGGGCGAGCTGTATATGGTGAAGAAGATCTAGGCTTAAAAATTTCCTGATTGGATCAACGCATCAAGTATGTTGGTTATTACTATTGAAGGCTCAGAAGTTGTTACCAGCCCCGTTCCGTTCTCATGTCATCTACCATTGCATCACCCGTACTAGAATTTTTAAACTAGTTTCTCTATCAAAATTTGGTATGATTGAGGGCGATACACGAAGTTCCATCAACCGATTTACACTGGAGAAAATGATTTGACCGTATTAACCCTCACAACCGATTTTAGTACCCAAGATGGCAATGTGGGTGTGATGAAAGGGGTTATCTGGGGGATTGCCCCAGGGGTGCAGATCGCAGACCTCACGCATCAGGTTGCACCACAAAATATACGTCAGGCAGCTTTCATTTTGGCGCGGCAGGTATTTTATTTCCCCCCCGGTACGGTCCACGTGGTCGTGGTGGATCCAGGGGTGGGAACTGCCCGGCGGCCGATTGCGGCAAAAATCGGTTCACATTTTTTTGTTGGTCCAGATAATGGCGTTTTCAGCCCGTTGTATTTGCGCGGTGAAAAAGAGGGCTGGCCGATCAAGATCGTGCATACCAACCGGCCGGAATTCTGGCGTGAAGAGATCTCTCATGTTTTTCATGGACGGGATATTTTTTCTCCGGTAGGCGCTCACTTGGCCTCGGGAGTCGAACTGTCTGATCTGGGAGATCCGATTCAGGACCCGGTTCGTATTGCCTGGGTCAAACCACAGCGGCAGGAAAATTCCCTGGTGGGCGAAGTGGTGCATATTGACCATTTCGGCAATCTCTTTATCAGCATCACTGCTGAGAACCTCGCTGGACTGGAGGTGATTGCCGTTCAGCTGGGAGATTACCGCATCTCGGGGATGTCTAAAACCTTTGGAGAAAAAGCCCCTGGGGAATTGATCGCTTTGTTTTCCAGCACCCATGACCTGCTGATCGCCCAGGTGAATGGCCATGCGGCCAAAGCCATACAGGCCAAAGTGGGGGATAATGTAGAAGTCTTGGTGAGAATAAAAGAATGATGACCGTAAAACCCAAAATTCACCTGATCTGTGCCGCCCGTCCAAATTTTATGAAGGTCGCTCCACTGTACCATGAACTTATCCGCCAGGGATGGGCGCACCCGCTGCTGGTGCACACCGGCCAGCATTACGATGCCAACATGTCTTCAGATATCCTGGCCGACCTGAATTTGCCCACCCCAGACATTTACCTGGGCATCGGTTCGGGCACGCACGCGGAACAAACTGCCAATGTGATGTTGGCTTATGAAAAGGTATGTTTGGCGGATCCCCCGGATTATATTGTGGTGGTGGGAGATGTGAATTCCACCATGGCCGTGACCATTACAGCCAAAAAACTGCTGCTGCCCGTAGCGCACCTTGAAGCTGGTTTGCGCAGCGGCGACCGCACAATGCCTGAGGAGATCAACCGCATTGTGACCGATGCTTTAAGTGACCTGCTGTGGACTCCCTCGCCTGATGCAGATGAAAATTTGCGCATCGAGGGCGTGCCAGAAGCGCGCATTGTCCGGGTGGGCAATATCATGATGGATGCTTACGAGATGCTGCGTCAGAAGATCAGCGCCGACCCAATGCTGTCCCAGTTGGGGGTTTCGGCTGGCAGCTATGCGCTTGTCACCCTCCACCGCCCGTCCAATGTGGACCAGGAAGACACGCTGCGCCCATTGGTGGCGAGTTTGTTAGCGGTTGCCAAAGACCTCAAGTTGATCTTCCCGGTGCACCCGCGCACCCGTCAGCGGCTGAACGCCTTTGGGTTGTGGTCCCAGCTGGAGCAGGATGAGGAAGTGATCCTGCTGGAGCCGGTCAGCTATATCCCCTTCATGTCTTTAGTGCAGCAAGCCAAATTAACCATCACCGATTCAGGGGGCATTCAGGAGGAGACCACCTATCTCGGCATCCCATGCCTGACGCTGCGCCCCAATACCGAAAGGCCGATCACGATCCTGGAAGGCACCAACGCACTATCCACTGCGGAGCAGCTTGCTGACCAGGTGGGCCAAATTTTGGCAACCGGGGTCCGCTCCTACGCGCGCCCCCAACTTTGGGATGGGCAAACAGCGGGTCGGGTGGTTGAAAGTTTGAAAATGGTGCTGGGGAAGAACAAATTTAAAATCTAAATAAGACTTAAAGCGGAATCTTGATTCAGTTTTAAAAATCCTGTACAATGAATACAACTCAGTGGGAGATTTGATCCATCTCCGCCTAAATGCGTATTGTTAAAATTGGTTTGCAAGGAGCAGAACATGGATGTAATCAAAGTATCTGGAACATCAAGAACATCTGCGGTGGCTGGCGCGATAGCCGGAGTATTTCGAGAGAATAAACGTGCCGAAATTCAAGCGATAGGTGCAGGTGCAGTAAATCAGGCAATTAAAGCGTTGGTGCTCTCTCGAGGGTATCTTGCAGAGGATGGTTTCGAAGTTATCTTTTTTGCCGAGTTTACCGACGTGGAGATCGATGATAAAGTTCGCACCGCGATCAAGATCACTGTCGAAGAGCGCATTCTGGCTTAGTTGATTTTCACTATTAAAAAAATCTCTGGTCATCACCAGAGATTTTACATTTAACTCAGCCACCATACAGGTATTTGTACAATCTTCATTTTAACTTATTTGCCGTTGAGCCTGGCGGTTTGCTTTGGGTAAAGCGGAGCTGCCATGCAAAACCTTTTCTTAAAGACCAATAATCCAGCGCGCCAAATTAAAATAGATGATCAAACCGGTTGCATCCACCAGGGTGCTCATCACTGGCCCGGAAATGACAGCCGGATCCACCCTGAGCTTAGAGGCCAGCATGGGAAGCATGGCCCCGATGACGTTGGCCCAGAGCACGATGGCAAATAAGGCGGCTGCAATGGTCAGGGCTAAGGGAACTCCGGAATCCCAGAGCAGGGCGCGGCCCAACCCAATGATGCCCATGGCGATTCCCAGCAAGAAACCCGCCCGCATTTCGTGCCAGACCAGGCGCCAAATATCCTTGAACAGCACTTCCCGCATGGCGATTGCGCGTACGATTGTGCTGGTGGTCTGCGAACCAGAGTTGCCGCCGGTGCCGATCAGGAGCGGGATGAAGAATGATAGCGCCACCACTGTTTGCAGGTCGTGTTCGTAAAAACGCATTACAGAGCCGGTCAGCATGGAGGTGAGGAACAGGACCAGCAGCCAGCTGATGCGCTTCTGGAAGACGGTCAATACTGAAGAGGCCAGGTATTCGCTTTCTAAGGGCTGAGGGCCACCCAGGCGCTGGATGTCTTCGGTGAATTCTTCCTGGATGATGTCCACCACATCGTCGTGGGTGATGACCCCGATAAAGCGCTGGGCTGAGTCCACCACCGGAATGGCATAGAAGTCGTAGTGTTCCACCAGTCTGGCGGCTTCTTCCTGGTCTGCCATGACATCTACAGCTATCACGTCCGGATCCATAATATTGCGGACGATCACTTCCGGATTTTGCATCACCAGGGTGCGCAGTGATAGCACCCCAACCAGATGCTCAAGTTTATCGACGACATACAGGTAGGTCAGAATCTCCGAGGTATCATGCATTTTTCGCAAATAATCGAGGGTATTCTGAACACTCCAATCCTGCTGGATGCGGATCACTTCGGTGGTCATCAGGCGGCCGGCAGACTGGTCGGGGTAGGCCATCAGCCGGCTGATTTCCATGGCATCTTTGGGTTCGATCAGGTTGAGGATTTGCTCAGCGCGTTTGGATTGGAGTTCCGAGAGGACTTCGACGGCATCGTTTACTGGCAGGGTCTCCAGAATGTCTGCAATCGACTCGTCGGGAACGGAATCAATCAGCTCGATGGTGGCTTCAGTGTTGATCTCATCCAGCACTTCACCGGCATCCTCCAAATTCAATTCCTGGAAAAGCAAAGTGCGCTGTTCCTCGTCCAGCAACTCGAACAGGTCTGCAATATCTGCCGGGTGTTCGTCTTGAATGAGATGAACCGCTTCTTTTAATTCCCCCAGTTCAAGCAAGGTGCGAATTCTTTCCGCAAGAGATTGTATCGCGAATATGTTCTGCGCCACAGCGGACCTCCTGACATGTGCATAGAGAGCCGTGAAGCAGAATGATCTGTATCAGGCTCTCAGAGGATATTTAAAATTGGTACTTGGATAATCATCCATACCTTGATTCTAGTGCTGTTGGGTTATTTTGAACAGGGTTTTGCTGTCTGCCGGCTTGCATAATTTAAGGCGTGTTTGGGGCTATTGCTGGTGTTGGGCAATAAAGTGTTTGATGGCCGGAAAGGTCAGTTCGAGATGGGTCAGGGCGCAGTAATGGGTGCCTTCAAAAACTGGCAGGAAACTGGCCTTGGGGATACGGGCCGCACTCCGTACGCCCTGCTGGAAGGGGACCATTTCGTCCTTAGTGCCGTGGATGACCAGGGTCGGCACATCGATATTTTCAAGCGGGATGTTTCCCAGGTGGTCGATCTGGTTGGCATCGTTGATCATACCGGAGAGCCGCAGAGAGGTTGGGTAAGCCGTCTCGATCAATTCATCAATCAGTTCCAGCTTTTCTGGCTGGGTTGAGAGCTGTTTGCGCAGGTCCGGGCGGACACGCAAGAGGTTTTCAGTATTCATCAGGGCCCAGGGGATGAAATCTTCAGCGATCAGTGGAGAAAACACTGCCAGGGAAGAAAAATATACGGGCAGCGGGGCATTAACCGCCGAGATCAGCACCAAGGCCCGGCAGCGCTGTGGGTGCAGCAGGGCAAAGTAAAGCCCCACCATTCCCCCGGTGGAGGTCCCGATGAGGGTGGCTTTTTCAATCTGCAATGCATCCAGCAAGGCAGCCATGGCATCGGCTTGTTCTGAGGGGGAGCGGCCTGTGCTCAAGGGGGTACGCAAATAGCCTGGGCGGGATACAGCAATATAAGTGATCTCTTCAAAGGCTTCAGCCTGAATTTTACCCTGGTCGTAGCCCCCGGCGGCCCCGTGCACCACCAACACTGGCGGACCGCTGCCGCTGATCGATATTTCAACCGGGCCTTTGGCAGTCTCTACGATCTGGCTGTTGGCCGCCAGCTTTAGCAAGGAATTTTCCCGCTCTTTTTTATAATGGGAAAGCAGCTGTCGCAGTCCCCAACTGGCTGTTGCAGCACCGATCCCGGCAGCTGCCGCTGCAAGGACCTTTTTTCGAGTTTCCTGGTCCATTTGTCCACTCCCTGATTGGAGTCAACATACGCTCTGTTAAAAATTGTACCAGATGTTGTTGAATCTTCTCAGAGGGGAAATGAAGGACCAGGTGTGGTCTGTTAGCCAGGGGCCGGGATTGAACGGTAATCCTCACGCACGGGGTGGAAGACGTCTATCAGGTGGCAGGGGGTGACCGCTTTTCCGGCATGGGGAACCCCGCCTGGGATAACAAAGACATTGCCGGGGACGAGATGAAAGATCACCCCATTGACCGTGAGATCGAATTCCCCACTGATGACATTCACGATTTGCTCGTGCGGATGGCTGTGTTCTGGCAGGGCCGCGTCCTGCTCGATCTGCCAGTGGGCGACTGTCATATTGTCGCTGTGGACGAAACGGGCATGGTATCCAGGAACAATCTCGATGGCAGCGATTTTGTTCAAATCAACGAGCGGCATACGGACCTTCTTTCTTTTTAGCGGTTAATGCAACAGGACTCAGCGCTTGCCGTAACAGGAATTGAAATATCCGGGTGGGGACCATTGATTCCAGCTGCCTTCGATCTTGAGATCCTCGTTGACCACTTCAACGCCATTGATGGTAATGACCACATTCCAGTTGCCTGACGGCAGTCCCAGTGGATCTGTGAGGGTAATCTCTTCCACGCCGCTTTCTGGTCCGGGCCAATAGCAGGTATAACGCACCCATTCAACCCCGTTCCTGGTCCAGACCCGCGTATAAGGAGCGCTGATCGGGAATTCATCAAATTCAAACCGGAAGTGGATAAGCTCTGTTTTGACCGGGAAGCTGGTCTGGTGGTTTGAGCCATCGGACAGACACTCGTTCAGACAGGTGGTAAAGTCTGTAACCCGGGGATTTGGCAGCGGGATTGCAGTGGGAAAACCACTGTAGGTGGGGGTCGCTTCGGGTGTCTCGGCGGTCGTAGGGGTCAGGGAGGCGACTGCTGAGCCTGGTTGTTGGCTGGGCTCGGTTTGGGCGGTTGGTTCGGGCTGATCGTCGGACATATCCGCGGCCTGATCAAGCGCTTCCTGGGTGGACTGGGCCTGGTAAGCCGGATCGGCCAATATGGTTGCCAGGGCATCGGGCTGGTCGGAAGTGGTTTGAGTTTTGGATGGATCTTGAAACTGGACAGATGTACATGCCAGCGCAGCCAGCATCAACACAGCAAGGAATAGGGTGATTTTCTTCATAGCGTTCTCCTAGTGTAATCATAAATCGAAAACCTTAGAAAAAAAAGGTAAATATCGTGCTAGCAACGTTTCAGTTCGATTTCTGAAAATTTCGCCTGATAAAAAAGCAGATGATCTGGGTGATTTCCTTTACAATAGTTGCAAAGAGAATTGCATTCAGGAAAATGGAGCGTAAATGTCCATCTATGCTGGACTGATTGCCAAGTATGGAGCCCTGCTCGAACTGCCCACCCACAGCAGAAATGTGACCTTACTGGAGGGGCACACGCCATTGATCCCGGTTCCGCATCTGATGCGGGAGCTGGGGGGCGGGTTTGAATTGTGGGTCAAGTACGAGGGCTTGAATCCGACAGGCTCTTTTAAAGACCGCGGGATGACCGCCGCCATCAGCGAAGCCCTTGGGCGTGGTGCTGCTACCGTGATCTGTGCATCGACCGGCAACACGGCGGCTTCGGCCGCGGCTTATGCCGCACGGGCGGGCATGAAATCTATCGTTCTGATCCCGCAGGGGAAAGTTGCGGCCGGGAAGCTGGCCGGTGCGGTGGCGTACGGAGCACAGGTGATCCAGATTGATGGCTCTTTTGACCATGCGCTGGATATGGTGGTGGAACTCGCAGAGCGCTATCCGATCGCACTGGTGAACTCGATCAACCCCTACCGCATTGAAGGCCAAAAAACCGCGGCCTTTGAAATTTGCGATACACTGGGAAAAGCCCCGGATACCTTGTGCCTGCCGGTTGGCAATGCCGGCAATATCACCGCCTATTGGGCAGGCTTCAGGCAGTATCATCAATTGAAGGCTACCGGCCTGCCGCAAATCATCGGTGTGCAGGCTGCGGGAGCCGCCCCGCTGGTGCTTGGGCATGCTGTCGAGAAGCCTGAGACGGTGGCCACCGCCATTCGGATTGGCAAACCAGCACGCGGGGAGCAGGCTTTGCAAGCCGCGCAGGATTCCGGTGGACGGATCCTGGCCGCCAGCGATGAGCAGATCATCAATATGCAGCGCATGTTGGCTCGTTTGGAGGGCATTTGGGTCGAACCTGCTTCTGCGGCAGGGTTGGCAGGGCTGGCGTTGGAGATAGCCAGCGGCAGGCTGGACCCTCAGGGGAAGGAGATCGTGGCCATCTGCACCGGGCATGGGATGAAAGACCCAGGGATCATCACGCAGTCCATGCCAAAGCCGCTGGTCTTGCCACCCGATATAGACTTATTAGGAGAAAAGCTTTTTCCGGGATCCTGAAGCCGGAAAAGCGCACTCATGAAGATCCATGTAAAAGTCCCTGCTACCACGGCTAACCTTGGCCCCGGCTTTGATGCGCTGGGGTTGGCCCTGAACCTCTGGAACGAGGCCGATTTTACATTAACAGAAGATGGCCGGATCAGCATGCGCATAGAGGGGGAAGGTGCCGCCAAATTGCCCACCGATGCGGGTAACCTGGTAGCCGAGGCTGCTTTGCAGCTCTTTGAGCAGGCCGGTAAAACCTGCCCAGGGCTGCAGATCGAGTGCCTGAACCGCATTCCCCTGGGCTCCGGTATGGGGTCCAGTTCAGCAGCCATGCTGACAGGCATGCTGGGCGCCAATGCCCTGCTGGGCAACCCGATGACGGATGAAGAGATCCTGAAGCTGGCTATTGAAACCGAGGGGCACCCGGA
>DNGN01000290.1:1364-4875 GCA_003486225.1 Chloroflexota bacterium | reverse complement strand
ACTTTTCTGGTGCGGGCTGGATGGGAAAATGTGGTGGTTCTGCACAACAGCCTGATCTTGATGGCCTTCCTGGTCTTGGCTGCCATGCTGTACATGAACTTCCCTCGCTCAATACTTTACCCGGCATTCCTAACCGCTCCCTTGGGCTTGATGCAGTTCTGGCAGATGCGCCAGATTGCCGCAGGCGCAAAGCCGAACTGGAAAGCCCTGACCTGGAATGCAGCCGCTTTGGTTGGTTCTCTCATCTATATCTTCTCTTATTTCTTCTGGACCCGATAACATGCCTGAATTTCTAAATTTAAAGCCCCCGGCTGAGGCCTTGAGTCAGTTGTTGTCCCACTTATCCATTCAACCAAAATCTGAAATAATTAAAGCCATCGACGGGCTTGGCCGGGTGTTGTTTGCACCAATTCGGGCAGGCTACCCAATGCCCTCCTTCAGGCGTTCCACAGTCGATGGGTTTGCGGTTCAGGCCGAAGACACCTACGGAGCGAGCGAAAGCCTTCCGGCGTATTTGCCGCTGGTAGGTGAGGTGCCGATGGGCGCAGCCGCGGAGTTTGCCGTGCAAAAAGGAAGCTGTGCCACCATCCATACCGGCGGCATGCTGCCTGAAGGGGCCAATGCGGTGATCATGATCGAGCACACCCAACAAGCCGGAGTCGCAGAAGTGGAACTGCTGCGCTCGGTGGCGGTGGGAGAGAATGTGCTCCAGGTAGGCGAAGACGTAAAAGCGGGTGAGGCCGTTATTCCGGTCGGCGCAGTCATCCGCCCAGCGGAAATTGGTGGCATGATGGCCTTAGGTATCACGCAGATTGAAGTGGCCGCCCGTCCAAAAGTGGGCATAATCTCCAGCGGGGATGAAGTGGTCGCCCCCGGAGAGGAGATTTCACCGGGAAAAGTGAGGGATATCAATTCCTATTCGCTTTATGCGTTGGTGCAGCAGGCAGGTGGAGATCCCACCATGTATGGCATTGCCGCAGACACCAGGGAATCATTGGAAGGGTTGATCAGGAAAGCACATGCTGAATGTGATCTGGTCGTGGTAACCGCTGGCTCCTCGGCTAGCGCTCGGGACCTGACGGCCCTGGTGATTGATGACCTGGGAGAACCAGGTGTTCTGGTGCACGGCGTAAATATCCGGCCTGGAAAGCCAACCATCCTGGGGGTGTGTGGCGGGAAACCCGTGATTGGTCTTCCGGGTAACCCGGTCAGCGCGCTGGTGATCGCAGGCCTGTTTGTGGTTCCTCTGATTAAAAGGATGTTAGGGGAAAGTTCTGATAGGATGCCTTCATCTGTAGGCGCTACACTGAAAGTTAATTTGTCATCTCAGGCTGGCCGTGAAGATTGGGTCGCAGTCAGGCTGGTGCAGGAGGATGGTCGGTGGGTGGCTGACCCGGTCTTTGGGAAGAGCAACCTGATTTTCACTTTGACACGCGCCAACGGCTTGTTGAAGATCCCTGCGGATGCCAATGGCCTGGCTGCTGGCGAGTTTGTCCAGGTCCTGATGATGTAAATTTATTTTTGAGGGATCAAATGAGCGTCTATTTGCATGATATTCCATTACCGACCGCCATCGCCCGTTTTGCTGATGCCCTGCAATCAGCCAATCTGGGGGGCTTGCTCGGAGAAGAAGAGATCGAAATTTACCCGCAGGCAGTCGGCAGGATCTTATCGCGTCCGGTCTGGGCAAAAATTTCTTCCCCGCATTATCATGCGGCTGCCATGGATGGTTTTGCTGTGCGTGCCGTTGAGACCTATGGGGCTACCCAAACCTCTCCCGTAGTTCTAGATTATCCCCAGCAGGCTGTCTACCTAGATACCGGGGATTTGATTCCAGACGCTTTCAACGCCGTCATCCCAATTGAAGAGGTGGAGACACTCAACCCTGCAGGCCAGGTGGTCAGGGAAGCGCGCAACCCGGCACAGATCAGGATCCGGGAAGCCGTGGTTCCCTGGGACCATGTGCGGCCTTTGGGTGAGGATATGATCGCTACCCAACTGGTTTTGCCTGCCGGGCACAGGCTGCGGCCGGTTGATTTAGGTGCCATCGCCGGCAGCGGCCATGCCAGCATCTTTGTCAGCAGGAAACCCA
The DNA here is from genome assembly GCA_003486225.1 of Chloroflexota bacterium. The sequence goes on along the minus strand of DNGN01000290.1, from coordinate 2,783 downwards.
AGGTGGCGGTGATTCCGACCGGCACGGAACTGGTCGAGGTTGGCACACCCGTTAAACCTGGCGATATTATCGAATATAACAGCCTGGTTTTGAGTGCTCAGGTGGAAGCCTGGGGCGGGAGCGCCACCAGGATAGCCAAAGTAGAGGATGTCTTTGAAAAAATATTGCAGGCAGTGCGCTTCGCGGCAGAGACCCATGACATGGTTTTGCTGAATGCCGGTTCCTCGGCGGGTGCAGAGGATTTTTCAGCCAGGGTGGTTGAAGCGCTTGGCGATTTGTTGGTGCACGGTGTGGCTGTCAGACCAGGACACCCGGTCATACTGGGTATGCTGAACCTCAATAATCAACGCCAGGTACCCATTGTGGGTGTGCCGGGATACCCGGTTTCAGCCGCATTGACCGGCGAGATATTTGTCGAGCCGGTCCTGGCGCGCTGGTTGGGGCGACCTGCTTTCGAGCCCGAAGAAATCGAAGCAGAGATCACCCGAAAGATCACCTCCCCGGGCGGGGATGATGATTTTCAGCGGGTAGTGGTCGGGCGCGTGGGCGACCGCTTGCTAGCCGCACCCCTGCAACGCGGTGCCGGTGTGGTTTCAGCCCTGGTTCGCGCAGACGGCCTGGCCCTGATCCCCAGGGGCTCTCAGGGAGAGGAGGCTGGGGCCAAGGTGCGGGTGCGGCTGTATCGCTCCCGATCCGAAGTGGAGCGCACGATCTTTGCGATCGGCTCACATGATCTGACCTTGGATTTGATGGTTCAGTTCCTGAGCCAGAAGCAGCGCCGATTAACCTCCGCCAATGTAGGCAGCCTGGGGGGCTTGGTGGCCTTGCGCCGGGGAGAAGCCCACCTGGCAGGTTCTCACCTGCTGGACCCGGTGACCGGCGAGTACAACATTGCCTACATCAGGCAATACCTCCCGGAAACCCCGGTGCGTCTGATCAGCCTGGTGATGCGCCAGCAGGGCTTGATGGTGAAAAAAGGTAATCTGAAAAACATCCGGAATCTGGTGGATCTGACCCGCGAAGAGGTGGTATTTGTCAACCGGCAGCGTGGGGCTGGGACGCGGGTCTTACTGGATTACCACCTGGACAAATTGGGGATTGCGAACCATGCGGTAAATGGGTATGCTCAGGAAGAATATACCCATCTGATGGTCGCGGCGGCCATAGCTTCCGGCAGAGCCGATTGTGGTATGGGAATCGCGGCCGCCGCAGATGCCCTGGCATTGGAGTTCATCCCGCTGTTTGAGGAGCGGTATGACNNTGTGATGGGAAAAACCGTTGCTGTCTTGGAGTAAAAAATATGAAGGCACTAATCGTTGATGACAATCGCCAAATTGCGGATAGCCTGGCTCAGATGCTGAAGTTTTTCGGTTTCGAACCGCAAGCTGTGTACGGGGCCAGGGCAGGGCTGACAGCCCT
>DNGN01000290.1:0-1342 GCA_003486225.1 Chloroflexota bacterium | reverse complement strand
CTTGGATATTTGCGAAGGGAGCCTCGCCTGAGGGAGGTCCCGGTGATCGTTGTCACATCGGATGACCAGCCAGAATCTGCTGAAAGAGCGATGAAAAGTGGGGCATCTGCTTATGTCATCAAGCCCTTATCGCTCGATACGCTGGAAGCCGCCTTGCAGTCTTTGAGCTTGATCTGAACATGCAGGACTTGATCGTGTATTACCGTGAATCAAAAGATCATGGATTACAAAACCCACAAAATAAAATTTGAGGTAATAAGATGACAGAATTAAAGGTAGGTGATTTGGCCCCGGATTTTGTGCTAAACGATGAGAACGGCCATAAACATTCGCTTTCGGCATACCGGGGCCAGCCGGTAGTTTTATATTTTTATCCCAAAGATGATACGCCAGGCTGTACCACCGAAGCCTGTAATTTCAGAGACGATTATTCGTCCTACGAGGATGCAGATACCGCGATCCTTGGTGTCAGTGTGGATGACGAGAAATCACACCTTTCGTTCAAGCAAAAGTTTTCTCTGCCGTTTACACTCTTGGCCGATACGAACAAAGAAGTGGTTAATTTGTATGGTGTTTGGGGCAAGAAATCGATGTATGGCAAGGAATATGAGGGCATCCACCGTACAACTTTTCTGATTGATGCGGAAGGTCGCATTGCCCAGATTTTCGAGCGGGTTAAGCCTTCAACGCACAGCCCGGAAGTGCTGGCTGCCCTGGAGCATCTGGCGTAGCTGAAGAATTAAAAATGAGAGGTGACGCGCAATTTGCGTCACCTCTTTGAAATTTTATGGTGGCGTAGTACCTGCTATTTTATCGGCAGGTAGAGGTCAAATCGGTCGGTTGAAAATTCCCATGGGGCATAAAGCTCCTCCAGCCATTGATGAGGTGCTCTTTCATACTTGCTGGAGTCCCGCCAGGCGACCAGTTTCTGCCAGGTCTGCCCGATTACATCCAGGGAGGGGCAGTAAGCCACGGCATACAAACCGCCTGGAAACTCGATCTCTTTGGCCCCGTGGTCTTCCGGCAAGCCTTTGGATGGCACGATCCAGACCTCATAGCCATAATTCGGGCTTCCCGCACTGGGGTTAGGGTTGTTAAATCCGAAATTGCGGTAACCATTTGGCTTGATCAGGCTGTGTTTTTCAAGCCAGGCCTTCGCAGCGTTATGCGCATCCATTTCTGGCGTTTCCCCGAATCCATAAAATGAGGCGGCCTTGAGCGCTTCGAGGGTTACAATTTTCACTTCAAAATTTTCCATCAAATGTCCTTTCAATCCTTTTACCATTGAGTGTGCACACGTTTGCTATCATCATACCAAAGGTACCTGACATCTTGTGTCAGG
>DNGN01000216.1 GCA_003486225.1 Chloroflexota bacterium | reverse complement strand
AAGGCTTTGTCCCCTAGGCCCGAGACATTTTTAAGGGCGGTGCGGTTCCTGAATTGTCCGTGTTCATCCCGGTAGGCCACGATACTTTCTGCCAGCTTGGGGCCGATACCGGCAACATAGGTGAGCAGGGCAGGCGAAGCGGTGGAGAGATCGACCCCCACCTGGTTGACGACACTTTCCACCACATTGTAGAGACTCTCCGCCAGGTGCTTCTGGTCGAGGTCGTGTTGGTAGAGGCCCACGCCGATGGCTTTGGGTTCGATCTTGACCAGCTCGGCCAATGGGTCCTGGACACGGCGGGCGATCGAGACCGCACCGCGCAGGGAGACATCCAGCTCCGGCAGTTCGCTGCGCGCCAGGGGACTGGCACTGTACACACTTGCCCCGGCTTCGCTGACGATCAGGTACTGCACGGCCAGGGTTTTATTCCGGATCAGCTCGGCGATCAGCGTTTCAGTCTCGCGGGAGGCCGTCCCGTTGCCAATGGCCACCAAAGTCACCTGATGCCGGCTGACCAGGTTGGAAAGGGTTTGGGCAGCTCTGAGCTGCTCTGGCTGGGAATTGAAAGGGTATATGGTGCCAGTCTCCAACACCTGACCGGTTTGATCGACGACTGCCAGCTTACAGCCGGTACGGAAACCCGGGTCGATGCCCAGCAGGACATGCCCTGCCAGCGGAGGTTGAGAGAGCAGTGCCCGCAGGTTGACGGCGAAGACCTCGGTGGCGTGTTTTTCAGCCACCTCCTTCAAATCCGAGCGGATGCCGCGTTCGATGGCCGGCAGCAGCAGCCTGGCAGCCGAATCCTGAATGGCGAGCTGGAGCTGCTCCGCCAGCGGGGAGCGCAGGTCGGGCCGGTAGTGCTGGTGGATGGCGTTCAGCCAATCGCGCTCAGGGACCTCGACTTTCACGCGCAGCACTTTTTCTGCCTCGCCGCGGTTCACGGCCAGGATCTGGTGCGGGCGTAAGCGGTTGAGACGTAGTTCAAACTCGTAATAGGTTTGGAAGATGCTCTTTGGGTCCTCGGCTTTGGCGATCTTTTCACTGCGCAGCACGCCCCATTCAAACGCTTTGCGCCGGACTTCCTGGCGGATACCGGCATGTTCGCTGATCTGTTCGGCAACGATATCCCGGGCCCCGCTGAGAACCTGATCGGTGCTGGTGAGCTGGTCGTTGAGGTATTGACGGGCGAGCTGTTCCGGCGGGTTGGATTTGACCGGTTGGGAGAGGATCAGCCCGGCAAGCGGTTCCAAACCCTGCTCCTTGGCGATGCTGGCCCGGGTACGCCGCTTGGGCTTATAAGGGGCATACAGATCCTCCAGGGCGGTCATCGTTTCCGCTGCCAGCAGGTCCTGCTGCAGGGCCGGGGTGAGCTTGCCCTGTTCAGCGATGGATGCCAGGATGGTCTGGCGGCGGTCTTCGAGTGAGCGCAGTCTGGATGTCCATTCGCTAATCAGGCGGATCTGTTCTTCATCCAGGCTGCCAGTTCTTTCTTTGCGGTAGCGGGATATGAACGGCACCGTGTTGCCATCATCCAGTAGTTCGATGGTGGTGGCTACCTGACCGGCTGTAATCTTGAGCTGCTTTGCGATGTGTTGGGCGAGGTTCATGCGGGAAATTATACCTGCTCTGCCTGGGTTCTGTTTAACATTGGGCCTGGGGTGGCTTTGAAATTGCAACCCAAAACTTCAAATGGAGCATTCATGAAGAATTTATATCAACTTCTCAATACCATCACAGCAGCGGGCTCCCTGGTAAACAGCGTATTTTATCTGCTTTTCCCGGTATTCAGCCTGTCGCTGTTGGGGCAGAGCACAGACCCAATCGGCCTGATGAACACGCGTGTGGCTGCGGCATGTGCCTTGGGGCTGTGTGTGATCAACTGGAACTCCAGGAAAGTGATCGAGATTGATTTTCAACGGATCATCGCGGGCGGGAATCTGGTGATGTTCAGCTTGCTGGTCTTGGTAGAACTCCAGGCCACCCTGGGCGGGGTGCTGAATTGGTTCGGGTGGCTTTTCATCTTGGCAGATGGCTGTTTGGCCTTGGGGTACGCGGTCTTCCTGATCCGCTCCTACCGCTAGGCGAGCCCACCCAAGGGGGAAATTGCGCTGTCTGTACTAGTCCAAAAATACTAGTCAACCTATCAGAACTGTTAAGGATTGGAGAACTCAACACCTCTATAATTAGGGTACAAATTTCTCACTGATTTTGGAGGTTTTGATGAATTACGATTTTCAACCTGTTGACAAGTTGGTAGACCAGGTAAAAAGCAATTCGAACTTCTTATCCAAAGTTCTCTTCAGCCGGGTTGGATTGGCGGCTGTTATTGTATTATCCGGCATTTTTCTGATTGCTGCGATCAAGTAATTTTTTACCGCAACTAACAACCCAACCACAACCTCGATTTGCAGACCAGGAAATAATTCCTATTGGTCTGCTTATCTTTTAATTGGATGATTCGGAAAAATTAGTTATAATACGTTCAAGTTTTAGCAGTTGAACACCACAGCCACACATTTTGTTCCATTGCGACTGCATCGATCCCGTTCATCCTGCTATTTCTAAGTGGGATACAAATATTATTTTTTCTTTTACAAATCTGCATGAATGAAAAAAATTTAATTATTGACACCTTCGAAGAGCTGTCTCCTCGTTATGAGGAAGTTGTGGATGCTGAGCTTAACCTCTTTTGGGGTTGGCGCTACAACGAATTTGTGGATACCCTGCTGAAGATGACCACCGTCCGGGAAGACGACCGTGTGCTGGATATCGCCACTGGGACAGGGGTGATCCCCACCAAGATTTCAACTGAAAACGGATCTGTCCGCTCGCTGCATGGTTTGGATATCACTTTTGGGATGCTGCAGCGAGCCCAGAAGAAATTTGTGGAAAAACAAGTGGGGCGCGAGATCCGTCTATCGTGCGCGTCTGCCATGGAGATGCCTTACGCCAACCGGTCGTTTGACCTGGTTTTTTGCGGTTTGGCAACCCATCACATGAGTGTCCCAAAACTTTTATCCGAGATGCACCGGATCCTGGAAGCTAACGGCAGGATTGCGGTTGCAGACGTGGGCAGCTCCCCGCTGTGGAAAATACCCGGCGTGCGGTTATTACTGCGCATTGGGGCTTTCCTTTACTTTTATTTCCGGGAGAACCCCGACCGCGCCTGGGCCGAGGCTTCGGCGATCTCGAATATACGAACCAAGGAAGAATGGCATGCGCTTCTCGTTGATGCGGGATTTGAGCAAATCTCAATTACAAAGCTCAAATCTAAATACCGATGGATCCCTGACCCATTGGTGCTACATGCTGTAAAAAATGGGAGTAGAAGATGACAGAATCCAGTAAATTATTGCGTGAAGGCAGGAAAGACGAACTCTGGACCAAGCATTGCGGATATGTGAATCTCAGCACAGAAGATTTTATGAGCATTCAAAAGCGCTTGCTGCGCGAGCAGCTGCAATTGTTGGGGAAATCAAAAATTGGCCGGTCAATCATGGGAGATACTATTCCCCAAACCGTGGATGAATTTCGGGCTCAGGTTCCCTTTACGATCTATGATGATTATGCCAGGCTTTTGGAACACCGCGACGAGAGCGTTCTGCCCGTAAAACCCCATGTCTGGGCGCGGACGTCCGGACGGACTTCTACCAAGGGACCTAAATGGGTCCCGTACCCCAAAAAGATGTACGACCGCCTGGGCGATGCGGTGATCGGGGCGATGCTGATGTCTTCCTGCGAGTATCCTGGAGATGTCAAGCTGGAGGTGAACGACAAATTTCTGCTCTCCACTGCTCCACCGCCTTATACCTCCGGGTATATTAGCCATTCAACCCAGGACCAACTGGATGTGCGCTTCCTGCCCTCGCTGGAGGAAGGCGAGAAAATGGACTACGGCAGCCGGGTTGCACTGGGCTTTAAAATGGCCATGCGTGAAGGGCTGGATTATTTTATGGGCCTGGCAAGTGTGCTGGCCCGTATGGGTGAGCAGTTTGAACAGCAGTCTGGCAATACCAAACCCTCCAAAGACCTGCTGAATCCGCTGGTATTATGGCGCTTGCTGCGGGCGTTAATCGTAACCAAGGTGCAAAACCGGAATATGCTGCCGAAAGACCTCTGGCAGCTGAAAGGGATCATGTCCGGCGGGACGGATACGGACATCTACCGCGACAAGATCGAGTACTATTGGGGATTCAAACCGCTGGAAGGCTACGCCAGCACGGAAGCCGGGAACCTGGCCATGCAGTCCTGGAACTTCAAAGGCATGACCTTCTTTCCGGATGCGGCCTTCTTCGAGTTTATCCCGCTCGACGAATACCTCAAAAATCAAGAAGACCCGACCTATAATCCAAAGACCCTGCTCTATGATGAGCTGGAAGTAGGCGTCTATGAGCTTGTCTTTACCAATTTTTATGGCGGTATCTTCCTGCGGTACAGGATCGGAGATTTCTTTGAGGTTATCTCGCTGGGGGATAAAGAGATCAATTCTAGCCTGCCGCAGTTGACCTTCTATTCCCGCATCAACGACATCATCGATATCGGTAATTTCGCGCGCTTCACCGAGCGGGATATTTGGAAAGCCATCGAGACTGCCAAACTGCCCTACGCGGATTGGGTTGTTAGGAAAGAGACGCTCAACTCCCACCCGCAGCTGCATGTGTATATCGAACCAAAGCCGGGGGCTGAAATCTCAGTCGAGGCAGCCAAGCAAAAAATTGATCAAAATTTGGGGGTTCAGGTTTCGGAATATGAGGATTTGAAGGCCACCTTCGGCTATGATCCACTGAAGGTGAGCTTACTGCCAGTTGGTGCATTCTCTCGCTATATGTCTGCACAGGTTGAGGCAGGCGCAGATCTTGCACACATTAAACCGCCTCATATGCAACCCTCGGAGGTCGTACTCCAAAGGTTGCAGAAAATAAAGGATTAACTTTTACCGCATGAATTGGTCGGTAACCACAATCATTCCATTAATTGCTTCAGCGATCTATGGGGGAATATTTGTGGCTGTAGCTTTTTCCGCGCCTTTTAACCGCTTGCGGAGAATCTTTATGGTCTACCTGCTGGCGATGTTGATCTGGTCGCTGAGTGCATTCATGACCGTTTCGGGGCTGGTGCATGTGCTGACCTGGTTCCGGGTCATGACCGCCGCACCGCTGGTGATGATGGTCTCCATCTTTTATTTTGTCCAGTCCTTGTTTGCCTGGCGGCGCAAGATCACCCCGTACATCTTCTGGTATGGGGTGATTGTGATTGTAGTGGTATTGTTTACTAACGCCATCATCCCCAATGCCTATCTTAATGAGAATCAAATCCTAATTTATGAATTCAGCAATCTGGTGGTGCTGATTGCGGGCCCCGGGTATGCGCTGATGATTTTCAGCCTGATTGAACTGATCCGCTCGATCCGCGAGACAGACAATCATGCCCAGCGCAATCGCCTGCGTTATCTGGCCATCGGTCTTTCGATCACGATCGTGGCATCGCTGGTCAATTTCACCCCCTGGGGCCAATACCCGATAGATATTGCCGCCAATGGGCTGACTGCGATATTGATAGCCTATGCTATATTGCGGCATCAGCTGCTTGAGATCCGGGTGGTGATCCGCTTGGGTTTGCTGTATTCGATCACCACCACAGTTTTTGGTGTCATTTATTACTTAACCATTTACCTCTCGATGGATCTGTTCAGGATCGTTTCAGGCGGAAACATCTTCTGGATCTCTCTGCTGATTGCTTTTTTAACCGCCCTGGTCATGACTCCCTTGCGCAATCAGGCCCAAACCTGGATTGATCGGGTCTTTTACCGGGAGCGCTATCATGCCGGATTGATGCTGGGCCGTCTCAGCGAGGCGACGGCTTCGCTTTTGGACCTTGAGGAAATTTCCCAAATGATCCTCAACGAGGTTACCGGTACCCTGCATATCCATTATGCAGCCATCTTTGTGAAGAAGAATCATGCCGGGATGTTCCGCCTGATGGCTGGTCAAAACCTCGCCCCATTGGCCCCCCGTGAACTGCGGGAAGACCACCCAGTGCTGGTCTGGCTGTCGAAACGCAGCCAGGTGCTCACCAAACATGAGATGAGCAACCTGCCAGCTTTCCGTGCATTGTGGGCTGAAGAACGGATTGAGCTTGATGCCCTGGCGATGGATTTATTCATCCCGCTGCAAGCCAAAGGGGAACTGGTGGGTATGCTGACGATTGGTCCGAAAAAATCAACCCAGCCCTATACACCAGACGACCAACTGACGTTAATCACCCTTGGGAATCAGATGGCGGTCGCCATTGAAAACGCGCGCCTGTATGAAGAGCTGGAAAGCACCTTTGTGGAAACAGTGATTGCCCTGGCGAATGCGATCGATCTGCGGGATGCATATACCAGCGATCACAGCGAGCAGATTGCCACGCTGGCAGCCGATACAGCTGCCGCCATGAACCTGCCGGAAAAAGAGGTGGATGCCATCTACTGGGGTGGGTTGCTGCATGATATCGGCAAGATCGGCATTCCGGATTCAATCTTGCAGAAACCCGGCAAATTGGATGACGACGAATGGGTGGTGATCCGCCAGCACCCGAAAATTGGGGCAGACCTGGTGGCAAAGGTCAACAAGCTGGCGCATATCTCCCCGATCATCGAATACAGCCATGAGCGCTACAATGGATCCGGGTATCCTTATGGGGCCAAAGAGAAGGAAATTCCGATCGGAGCCAGGATTGTGGGAGTGGTGGACTCGTACTCTGCCATGACAGACCGGCGGGTGTATAAGGAACCCCTTAGCCATGATGATGCCATCGAGGAACTGCGGCGGAATTCCGGTGTGTTATTTGATCCGGCTGTGCTGACGGCGTTTTTCAAGGTGATTGGCAACGGGAAAGATCAGAATCAATCCTGAGTAGGATGTCAGGAAGAATCATGGATCCCCAGGGGAGGCGAAGGGCTGGCAGCCCTTGTTTTTTTTAAAGCGCTGGGATTTAACTGCACGGCGTACGTTTTCTTTGAAAGCCCGATCGATCAACCAGTGGTATACTCTACTGTTGAGCACGGCAGGTCATTTTCGCTGGCCGCGCCTGGATTTTATATTGAGGATATAGAGATGAGTGAAGAAATTACCCGAGAACTCTTTGACAAAATCGTGGAACTGGCCGCACTTGAGCTGGAGGAAGAAGAGGCGGAATATATCCGCCGCCAGCTGAATGACCAGCTGACCGCCATCAAAGAATTGGAAGCTGTGCCATTGGCGAAAGACACCCCGCCGGGTGCACATGGCGTGCGCTACACTTCCACTGTGAGCGCACCAGCCCGCAATGATGAGCATGCCCCATTTGCAAAACCGGAAGAGATCCTGGGTGTGGCTCCGGAAGAAGAGGAGCGCTACTTTATCACCCCCGATATCCCGCACGAGGATTTAGGATAAACCGATGGAACTTTGCGACCTTACTGCCTATGAATTAGCCGCCTTGATCCGCAAACGAGAGGTGTCTGCGGTTGAGGCATTGGAGTCTGCAATCAGGCGCATCCATTTAGTGGATGGGCGGCCGGGCACGCTGGATGCGGGTGAGATCACCGCCGAAGACCAGCAAACCGTGCATGCATTTATCTCCCTGACCGAGGAAACCGCCCGTGCTCAGGCGCAGGCGGTGGATAAAAAGATCTCGGCGGGTGAAATCCCTGGTCCGCTGGCTGGGGTACCCTGGACAGCCAAGGATATTTTTAATGTCAAGGGAACCCTTTCTACAGCCGGGTCCAGGATCCTTTCAAACTACACCGCCCCCTATACCGCTACACCTGTGGCGCGCATGGAGCAGGCTGGAGCCGTGATGCTTGGCAAGGTCAACCTGGATGAGTTCACGCACGGCTCATCCTCGGAATCTTCTGCGTACCAGCCGGCACCACGCAACCCGTGGGACCCGAGCAAGGTGCCGGGCGGTTCATCTGGTGGCAGCACAGCAGCCGTGGCAGCGGGGATGGGACAGCTCTCCTTGGGTACGGATACCGGCGGTTCGATTCGCCAGCCTGCCGCTTTCTGCGGCGTGGTCGGCCTCAAGCCTACATACGGGCGCGTTTCGCGCTATGGACTGATCGCTTTTGGCTCTTCCCTGGACTGCCCCGGGCCGGTGGCCCGTAATGTGCGCGACGCTGCCCTGATGCTGAATGCAATTGCAGGGCCAGACCGCTACGACAGCACCTCCGTGGTGGTGCCGGTGCCAGACTACACCGCCACCCTGGAAGAAGGCGTGAAAGGCCTGCGTATAGGCCTGAGCCCGGACTTCTTCAAAATCCAGTATTTCGACCAGGAAAGCGGTGAGGTGTTGGAAGAACCGATCTCGGACGAGATCAAATTCGCTGTGGAGCAAGCCGCTGACCGGCTTTCTGATATGGGCGCCCGCATTGTGGAGAACGTGCCCATGCCGCACACCAAGTACGGCATCCCGACCTATTTTGTCATCTCGCGGGTGGAGGTGTCGTCTAACCTGCACCGCTTCGACGGAGTCAAATACGGCTACCGAACCCCGGTTGGGGTGCATGACCTGCGCGAGCTGTACCGCCGCACACGCGCCGAGGGGTTTGGGGCCCAGCCGAAGCTGCGCATCCTGATGGGGATGTATGTCAGCGCAGCACAGTACAGCGAGCAGTATTACCAACGGGCGCTTAAGGTGCGGTCGCTGATCCGCAGCGATTTTGATGCGATTTACGATCCGCACGGCGAATACCGGCTGGATGCCCTGCTGACCCCCGCCACACCGACCCCGGCCTTCGGTTTTGGGGATGTGTACGGCGATACGGTGCTGATGCAGTATGCGGACCAGTTCACCGTGACCGCCAATCATGCCGGGGTGCCAGGGCTTTCGATGATGGGCGGTTTGAGCAGCGAGCGCCTGCCGCTGGGACTGCAGCTGCTGGGGCGGGATTACGATGAAGCCACCTTGCTGCGAATTGGTCGGGCTTTTGAAGTTGCGACGGAAGATGCGGCCTGGCGCAAAGAAAAACCGCAGGTTTTGCAGGGATTATAGAAGGCGGAGGACGGAACGATGCCAGAATACGAAGCCGTGATCGGGTTAGAGACCCATATCCAACTGAACACCAAGACCAAGATCTTTTGCGGCTGCAAAGCCGATTCCTGGGGTGACCTGCCCAATACGAACATCTGCCCGGTATGCAGCGGTCTGCCGGGGGTGCTGCCCGTGCTGAACAAAGCTGTGGTGGAGAAGGCGGTGCTGCTGGCCAAGGCCATGCACGCAGAGGTTCAAACTGAGTCCTATTTTGATCGCAAGAATTATTTCTACCCGGACCTGCCCAAAGGCTACCAGATCACCCAGAATGACCAGCCTATTGCCCTGGGCGGCTATATGGAGCTGCCGCTGGAAGGCGGTGAGACCCGCCATGTTGGCATCACCAAACTGCACATGGAAGAAGATGCCGGCAAGACCAAGCACGATTACGAGCGCCGGATGGTGGATTTCAACCGTTGTGGTGTGCCGCTGGTCGAGATGGTGACTGCCCCGGATCTGCGCTCTGCTGATGAGGTGGCCGCTTACCTGATCCGCCTGCGTCAATTGCTGCGCTGGCTGGATGTTTCTGAAGCCGATATGGAAAAAGGTCACCTGCGGGCAGACGCCAATGTTTCCATCCGTGTCAAAGGCAGCACAGAACTGAACGAAAAGACCGAGATCAAGAATGTCAACTCCATCGAGTCGCTGCGCTCTGCGGTAGAGAAAGAAATCCAGCGCCAGATCGGGGAGGTGCAGGCAGGCAAGGAGATCGAGGCCTGGACCCTGGACTGGAATGAGGATACCCAAACCCTGAGCAAGATGCGCTCCAAAGAGACCATGGCCGATTACCGCTATTTCAAAGAGCCTGACTTACTGGTGGTGTACCTGGATGAGGNNATCCTGACCAGCGAACGCAGCCTCTCCGATTATTTTGAGGTCGCCAATCAGGTGTATGGCGGGGATGTCAAGCGGGTCTCGAACTGGCTGATGAATGACGTGCTGCGCCTGCTGAATGATCAGGGGCTGGAGGCCAAAGACCTGCAGCTGACACCAGCTTACCTGGCGGAGATCATCAAGCTGGTAGATGCCAATACGGTCAACACTTCTACCGGAAAAGCCCTGCTGGAAAAGGTGCAACAAAGCGGGAAATCTCCGGCAGAGATCGTTGCCGCAGAAGGACTGGCCCAGGTCAGCGACAGCGGGCTAATCCGCGAGATTGCTGAAAAGATTGTGGCAGACAACCCGGACAGCGTGGCCAAATACCGCGGCGGCAAGGACAGCCTGATTGGCTGGTTTGTGGGACAGGTGATGCGCGAGTCGCGCGGCAAAGCTGACCCGAACATGGCACGTCAGGTGCTGGAAGAATTGCTGCGCGGCTAGATGGTTTTTGCTGAGCTCGGGCGAGTTTCGGCAGGCAAGATAACCGGATGTGATGTCTGCGAACGCATCCAATCGATTTTTAATCATTCTTTAACTTGAAATCAAGCTTAAAAAATGATATAGTGGTTACATCTTATCTGAAAGGAGGCACATTTTTTATGGCAAGTGTTAAAGAATTCGTTAACCTTATTGAAGTGTGCCTTGTGACAGGATAGGCGAAAAGCATCGCGTGATTCCGGCCGAGGTACACCCTCGGCCGTTTTTCTTAACGGCCCTGGATTGAGATGTCTGAGGCCGTTTTGGTTTAATCATTGAAGGAGGTGGATTATGTTGGATCAGATCAGGAAAATTCAGGATTGGATCATGGATCTCATAAGCTGCTCCCAAGAGGATTTTGGGGAGTGGTAAGACAAACACACGAACCACGTTAGAAAAAACAGGAAATTAAAAAGCGATGCCTAAAGTGCATAATTATCATAAAGCAATGGAAAAAGATGAGCGCAGCCAGCGCTTACGAAAGTCGAAGAAGAAGGTGCGCCCCAATGCAACCAGCCGCAAGCCGCGCCAGAAAAGCTGGGAGTATATGGCAGATGATGAATGGGACGCGCCTGGATTTGTGGCAGACGAACGAGTCATGCCGCGCGGCTCGGCCGAACGACACAAGGTGGTTGAAGGCATAGCCATGCAGTCCATCCGGCGCGCCGGTGAAGAAGTGCAATGGGATGAAAGTGACTTGCCAGCCGGGACGCTTCAGGGGCAGGTGATCGAGGCTGCCGGAGAGAACTGCACGGTGCAGGTTGAGGAGCGGGTGCTGGAATGCAGCGTGCGCCGCGCTTTGCTCACTGAAGAAACCACCTACACCAGCGTCGTGGCAGCAGGGGATGCGGTAGCTGTACGCACAGGTCAGAACGGCTATGGGGTAATCGAAAAGGTGCTGCCCCGCCGGAGCGTGCTGGCCCGACCTTTCCGGCCGAACAAAGGTGCCTACAGCTCTCTGCGGCAGATCGTGGCGACGAACATTGACCAGGTGCTGATCGTGGCTTCCTGGCGAAAGCCAGCTTTCTGGCCCGAACTGGTCGACCGCTACCTGATCGCTGCCGAGCGCAACCAATTGGACGTAGTGATCTGCATCAATAAAGTGGACCTGGTGGAAGACCAGGCCGAGCTGGAAGCCACCATGCAGCCCTACCAGGAAGCGGGTTACCAGGTGATCCTGACCAGTGCGGAAAGCGGGGCTGGGATTGAACTGCTGCGAACCCTGCTGCAAGGCTCGATAACTGTCTTTGCCGGGCTTTCGGGGGTGGGGAAGTCCTCCCTGCTCTCCCAAGTCCAGCCCGGGCTTGCCCTGCGTGCGCTGAGCATTGGCGAGCGCGGCAAAAACCGCAACCAGGGACGCCATACCACCACCCTGGCGACGCTGTATCCGCTGCAAATGGGCGGGGCGGTGATCGATACGCCCGGGATCCGCGAGTTTGGATTGGCGTTCCTTCCCAAGACCGAACTGGCTGGCTTTTACCCGGAAGTTGCCCGGGCAGCCGCAGGGTGTGAGTTTGCGGACTGCACCCATACGCACGAGCCTAACTGTGGGGTAAAAGCCGCAGTTGCAAGCGGGGCTGTCTCGGTGATGCGCTACGACAGCTACCAGAAGATCCTGTGCACGCTGTCGGATTGAGCCATCAGGATCAAATAGAACTATCCACCTGGCCAGGTGGTAAACCCGTTAGATACCTAGCGGAGAAGTTGGTGAGAAAGGGTATCCTAAAGTGGACCAAGACACCAACTGAAAGGGAAAATCTTATGAGGAAGCACAATCAGAATAAAGCAGACCGGAAAACCCATGTTGTGAGTTGGATGATGATCGGATTTATTCTCGGTGTCATCGTTGGCATGGTCATGGGGGTTACTTTTGTCCCGGCGATCGGAATGTGCTTTGGGATTTTTATCGGTGCTCAGTTGGATATGCGTGAAAAAAAGATGATGTATGAAACTCATGAAAAAGATCCTACCAACATCACGATCCATATGGTGTAAGTAACCGCTTAGACAAGCGTTCCTCTCCTCCTAAATGCCCCGGATCAACTCCGGGGCATTTTTATGTGCAGTTGTTCTCTGTTTCTTCGGTTTGGATTTGAGGTTACAATTGAGAAGTAGATTCCAGGAAATCCTATGCAGCCGATAACATATTCGCTCAAAAACCAACACAAACGCTCAGACCAGTTTTATCTTGAGCTGTCTGACTTCACGGATGTGGTGTTACGTGAAATTATGAGCCGGTGCGGCGCGCTGGTTGCTGACCTGCAGCGTGCACCGAATTTAGAAAAGCGCGCCTCCAAGCCCTCTCCGGAAGAGTATGCTTTTGATGTCCTGGTGCTGGGCGTGTTATGGCGGGTGTATGCCCCCAAAGTTGGCAGCCTGGCCAGCAGCCAGCAGCGGCTGCTCG
>DNGN01000034.1 GCA_003486225.1 Chloroflexota bacterium | reverse complement strand
GATGGTCGTATTGGGGTTTACCTCCAAAGAAAATTTCCGCGTCCGGCCATCGGGAGCATACTTGATCAACGTCGTATGCAGGTAAACTAAGACCGATCGCTTGGCAACCATGCTGTTACCAATCGAAGATAGTATCTAAATCTTCATCTGGTACATCGAAGACCGGGTTGTTCGGTGGAACAGGTTCGGAATACATCCATTCTGGAAGCCGATCATCGGCCTTGGTGAAACCAGCAGATGCATTAAATTCGCGCTCAAGTTTTATGGTTTCCTTACCAAGCTGCTGGAGGACATCGTCTTCTACTGAGCCACCATAGCGGGAATTGATCAGATCTCGAATGGTTTGGGGAGCGGAGGCAAAACCAAAACCAGCGAAGATACACGCCCCCAATGTATCGTAGCCGGCCATATTGATCTGTGCGCTTTGCGACAGTTTTGCCTGCCCTTTCGGGTCCATATGATCAACCTTGGCTCGAATGGTTAAACCGCAAGTGTGGTCCGCACCCTGTGGGGAGGTGGCATACGTTACCCCAGTTCCTTTTATCACGCGAGGTTCGTATGCTGACATAGCCTGGCCTTTTACTACCGGAACGCGGTTGATTCCCAGTACCTTGCCCGTGGTCTGAGCGCCACTACCGATCAAACGGCCAAGTGGAGTGTTGGAGCGGATTTGGTCCAGTAAATTCATTGCTCCATTAACGTCTCCAAATTCGAAAAGATTGGCTTCTGCAGCCACGCCTAAAGCTGCCCCAATCTCGATAGAATCGAGGCCAAGATCATTAACTTCCCAGTTGAGTTTTGCGATCGAATCTAGGTCGCTGATCTCAAGGTTAGAACCCATCAAACCAATGGTTTCATATTCCAGGGGTGAAACGATCTCATTCTCTCCCGTATTATCGGCGTACACATTTGAACAGCGAATAACACATCCCGCCATGCAGGCGTGGCTTGTTTGGGATTTACCACCGCGTTTCAATAACAAGTCTCGCATATACTCACCGCTAATTTTCTCCGCGTGCTCAAACTGCCCTGCGGAAAAATTCCGGGTTGGGATAGCCCCAAAACCGTTGGCCATCAGGGTCATGGCAGCCGTTCCATATTCTGAATAAACGGTGGTTTGTGGGTGGGCTAGCAGGGCTTTTTGATATTCTTTCTGGGCTTTCTTGAAGCTCTTCTCGTCTGCCAGGGGGGGCATGACTCCATCTGATGCATCGATCACGATGGCTTTTAAGCCTTTTGCACCCATCACCGCACCAACTCCACCTCGGGCATTGATGCGCGAAGGGGTTCCATCCTTGTCTACATTCTGAATTCCGGCTGTGGCTAGCTGCATTTCGCCCCCAGGACCGATTAGGGCGATAGCTGATTTGGTTCCGAATTTCTCAACAAGGATTTTGGTAGATTCATACACGCCCTTGCCAAGCAGTTCGTCCGCTGGCAAAAATTGGGTGGAATTCTGGCTGAGGTAAAGGATAAAAAATTCTGACTCTTGGGGCTGCTCTTCAATGATTAGGGCTTTGATACCCAGGTAGGTGAGTTGTAATCCGGTTCTGCCGCCGGCATTGGCTTCTTTGACACCACCAGTGAGTGGTGATTTGGTCCCGACAGAAATTCTATCGCAGCTGGATAGGCGGTGGCCAACCAATAATCCAGGCGCAAAGATCAGTTTATTCCTTGGTCCAAGGGGATCGCAGGTGCCAGGCACCTCATCGATCAAAATCTTTGCGATCAAACCACGCCCACCCAGGTGCTGCCACGATGCAGGAGTATCTTCTTGAAGCACCTGTTTTGATTTCATGTTTACTCGCCAAATTTTCATGTTTTACCTCTTTAGTTCTGAGCTAAAATGTTCGNNTCTTTCCAGCCGCTGAAAGGGAAAAATGCCATTGGCGCAGCCACTCCGATGTTGATGCCGATATTCCCGGCTTCTGCTTCGTTCCTAAATTTCCTGGCTGCGGACCCACTGCTGGTGAACAGGCAGGCCATGTTTCCATATTGGTTGGAGTTAACCAGGGCGATGGCTTCTTCTATGTTGTTAACGTGGATGAGCCCTAATACCGGGCCGAAAATCTCAGTTTTTGCTACCTCACCTTCAGGATTTAAATTGTCTATCACTGTTGGGCGGACAAAGTACCCATTTTCAAATCCTTGAATGCGCGGATTACGTCCATCGATGATCGCATGGGCACCCTCCTGGATGGCTTGATCAACCAGGCTTTGGACCCGAGTTTTGCTCTGGGTAGTGATGACAGGTCCCATCTGAACAGTTTTATCCATCCCAAAACCAACCACACGTTCATTGGCAGCATCCGAGATCGCTTCTGTAAAGGTATGTTTTGCATCGCCAACAGTTATTGCGAGGGAGGCTGCCAGACATCGCTGGCCTGCACATCCAAATGCGCTGTCGGCAATGATACGGGTGCTGGTTTCCATATCTGCATCCGGCAGCACGATGATTGGGTTTTTTGCACCACCTTGGGCCTGGACGCGTTTCCCGTTCCTCGCAGCTCTGGAATAGATGTGTCTGGCAACGGGGGTGGAGCCAACGAAGCTGACCGCACGCACCAAAGGATGATCCAGCATGGCATTCACAGTATCAGGGCCACCATGAACCATGTTGATCACACCCGGAGGCAGGTTGAGTTGATCGATGAGTTGGAATATCTTGTGCATGGTGACAGGCGTGCGTTCAGAAGGTTTTACGATCACAGAATATCCAGTAGCCAAGGCATAAGGTAAAAACCAAAAAGGAATCATGCCGGGAAAATTGAAAGGAGCAATAATGGCACATACCCCAACGGGCTGACGGATCACAAATTCATCAATCCCTGCGGCTATATCTTCGCTGAAGCCGCCTTGTGTCATCAAGGGAATCCCGCAGGCAACTTCAACATTTTCTATTGCCCGCCTAAGTTCACCCTGTGATTCTGCGAAGGTCTTCCCATTCTCTAGGGTGATGGTCTCAGCGAGACTATCGAAGTTGTTTTCTAAGAGGTCTTTTAACCGGAACAAGTATTGGATGCGCTCAACTGCTGGAACCCTCCGCCAGTTTGAGAAAGCGCTATCTGCAGCTTTGACAGCCAAATCAACCTCGTCAGGTGTTGATAGGCCTACGCTAGCGATTACATTTCCACTGGCAGGATCGATCACATTCAAGACTTGGTCGCTTGCTGAGTTCTCCCAATTTCCATTGACGTAGTTCAGGACAATTTCTACCGACATGATAACCCTTTCTTGGCTATGCTTAAAGCATATTGGTTTTTGTCACCTGGGTAAATATATCGACAGCTTCCAATTCTTTGAAGAATGTCTCAGGGTCCAGGGCAACTTCGGGTGGGTAAACACCTGGGTCTATCCGACCAGCGCCCAACCAGATAGCTGCAATCGCGGGAGCGACACCGGTAGGCAGTGCCCCTTTGACTGTCAGAGTCCCTAACCTGTAGGTGACCGTTTTCCCGTCTTTGGTTCCCTTGATCTCTGTGACGATCTCTTTCACCCAATTGGGAGGCTGGTTTTTCGGTGGGGCAAGAAACTCAACAATTGGAGGTACATAATTGCCAAGTTTTGCAATTAGAACGTCCTTTGGAGATACTTTTTGCCCGTTAATTTCTACCGGATCGGTTTCATTGAACCCGAAATCAGCCAGGATTTTTACTTTCTCGACGGTCTCTTTTGCCATGCCCCAATAGTTGATCTTAAAGAAGCATTCCTGGATCCCTTTATCTTTAAATGTGACTGGTATGGTGGCTACTTCTGAATGAAGGGAGAGGTGCATTGGCAGCGAACCCATGGGAGCGGCAAACCAATAATCTTCAAACCCCGAGAGCGGTTCTTTGGCTTTGAACTCACCGTCTTCAAATACCATTGGGGCAATGGTCAATTCGTCCAGGATGGTGGGGACAGCATAAGTGAAGCGCACATCATCTGGGGGAGGTGGTTTGATGCCATCATAGATTTTTACACTTTCAATTGTATCCAATCTGTCGGCAGCATACCTTGACTGGATATTTGGAATTCCTGGGGCAGACCCCATGCCCAAAACAGCGCTAACTCCCGCTTGCTGGAATTTTTCATGCAGTTCAAGCTGCTTCCGGGTAGTATGGAACAAGCCACCCATATCGGTGTAATGGGTGCCTGTTTTCTGGCAAGCATCCATTACTTCAAGGTTTGTATAGTAAACTGTGGCATTCAAGCATACATCTACTTTTTCCAGTGCTGCCAAAAATGCCTGAGTGTCTTTCAGGTCAATTGCTTGAATTTCGACCTTGGGACTGTTGATGTAGTCAGCAACGATTTTAGCATTCTCAAGGTTGGAATCAGCGAGCACAACTTTTTCAACCCGAGCATCCCCCGCCAGGAATTGAACTGAAATACAACCCATTTTCCCTGCGCCACCTAACACCATGATTTTCATTGAATATTCTCCTCTAGATTACTTTTTTTACTCCATGGATTTGCACCATGGCTATCTCCACCCCCCCCTATCTGGAGAAGGTGGAGTCAACGCTAGTATGTGCTATGTTGGTTTTGCGATTCGGACCATTATTGTCCCGTAAACCGATTAAAGAGATTCCCGGTTATTTTTTGACTGCTTTCACCGATTCGTTGAAGACCTCAAGGGTTTGGTCGATAACCTTTCCATCGTGAGCGTGGCTCATAAACCACGGTTCGCGCCCATCAGAATCTGGCTGAACCCCTCGGTGGATGAGCTGGATGGCGATTTCCTCATATAAGGCGTCATCCCCATTGCAGTAATCCCGGAATTCTTTTGGATCCTCATCGGTTCCGAGAATATACCCAAAGACTGAGGGGGCTCCTGTCATGTGATGTGGGATGCCAGCTTCAGTTAGGATTTCGTCAATTCCATCCATCAACCGCTTACCGTTTGTATTGATCTCTTCGATAATCGGTTCAGTCTCTAGGATTTCCAATGTGGCGGCAGCAGCTGCTGCTCCGGCTACATTCCCGGTATACGTGCCACCGTGGGCGATCTTTCCAGGCCCAACTCCATCCATAATTTTTTCTTTTCCGGCGATCGCGGCAATCGGGAAACCGTTACCCATCGATTTTGCATACGTTGCCATGTCGGCCTGAATACCAAAATATTCTTGAGCGCCGCCGTTCGCAAGGCGGAAGCCGGTTTTGACTTCATCAAAGACCAACACTATGCCGTATTTGTCGCATAATTCCCGCAATTTGGCCAGGAATTCCGGTTTCGGCATGATCCCAGCGGCATTGCCCATCAGAGGTTCGAGATAGATGGCAGCAATTTCGTGCCAGTGCGAAGATAAGAAATCCTCTAGGATCTCAACATCATTATATGGCAGGTTGTAAACATAATCTGCTATGCCCTTCGGGATACCAGAGGATGTAGGCACCGAGATGGGACTGCGTCGATAACCTAAATTGTTCTTATTGGTTGAAGCTGTGGTGAACATGAAGTAATCGGACATGCCATGGTACTGGCCTTCAAATTTAAGGAATTTTTCCCGACCGGTATAGCCGCGAGCGATCCGAAGGGCGTGCATGGTTACTTCAGTGCCGGTGTTACCCAAACGGACTTTATCCATCTTGGTTAAGCGTTTGATTTTTTCTGCGACTTCAATTTCCAGGGGATGGGTCCATGCAAAAAGAGTGCCTTTTTTGATCTCTTCTGTCACCCGTTCTGTTACTTTTGGATGAGCATGGCCAAGGATGATGGGGCCGAATGCAAGCCGGTAATCAATATACTGCTTCCCATCCATGTCCCAAATGTAGGCACCCTGACCTTTTTCTATGACAAGGGTATCATCTTCTCCCCAATACCTGAAATTTGAATTCACTCCATGGGGGATGCTTTCTTTTGCCCTATTAAACAATTCTTTTGTTTTGTTGCCTTGTAAAGACATATTTTTTCTCCTGATTTAGGTGATACAAATTTTACGTGGTCTGCTCTTTCAATGCATTGGATAAAATATTCAGCGCAGTATTGATTTCATCCTGTGTGATGATTAGTGGGGGGATAAAACGGATGGTGTTGTCCCACGGACCGCAGGTCAGCAACATCATATTATCTTCCAGGCAGAGTTTTGTGATGCTCTTGGCAACGTCCCCGAGTGGTTTGCGGTCACTGGAACGAAATTCGACGCCAATCATCAATCCCAAGCCGCGTACATCTCCGATCATGGGGTATTCTTCCTGTAATTTTCTCAATCCAGTGAGAAGCTGAAGCCCGCGGGCCTGGCTGTTTTCCAATAATTTTTCATCTCGGATCGTTTGGATGGTAGCAACTGCCGCGGCTGCAGCCACCACATTTCCACCGTAAGTCCCTCCATGTGAACCTGGGATCCATTTCTCCATCAGCTGCAGGGGGGCGATTACGCCAGACAAAGGTAAACCCGAAGCTAACCCCTTGGCAATCGTGACAATATCCGGCTGCAGCTCAAAATGATCGAATCCAAACCATTTTCCAGTTCGACCAAAACCTGATTGGACCTCATCCGCAATAATGAGAATGCCGTGCTTGGATGCGAGCTCACGCAACCTTTTCATAAAGCTGGCAGGTGGGACGACATATCCGCCTTCCCCCAAAACCGGTTCGATAAGAAAGGCTGCTGTCTCCTCGGGTGCTGTCTGGGATTTTAGTAAATATTCAAGCTCTTCCAGACACCACTGGCTGGTGGTTTCTTCGTCCCAGCCATAACGGTAGGCGTATGGGTATGGAGCCACAAATACTCCCGGCATCAGTGGTTGGTATCCTGCCCTGTAGATGGTTTTTGAGGTGGTCAGCGACATGGTCCCCACGGTGCGTCCATG
>DNGN01000328.1 GCA_003486225.1 Chloroflexota bacterium | reverse complement strand
GAGACCCGCACCACGGTTTGCAGGGCTTGTGCATACCAAAAAGAGCACACATCACTGCAGGCTGGTGTAATCCCCCCCATCACTTTGGGCATATTGGCAGTCGTCCAGTCTTCCCGACCAGGATCTACACGTTCTGGTGAAAAAGCCAGGAACAGGTTCTCCCCGGCTGTTAGATCTGTACCTTCTGTCAGTTCCTGGAGCAGAAGTTCACGCGTTGTGCCGGGATAAGTGGTTGATTCGAGCACCACGGCCATTCCCGGATGCAGGAACTTCTTAATATCCGCTGTGGCGTTAAGGATGTACGATAAATCCGGGTCGCCAGTCTTGCGCAGCGGGGTTGGAACGCAGATGCTGACCGCATCCGCCTGTGCGATGGCAGAAAAATCTGTGGTGGCTTTCAGCAGGCCTGCCTGCACCAGATGTTCCACTGTCTCCGTGGGCACATCACCGATATAACTTTGTTTTGCATTCAGGGCTTTAATTTTGCGCTCGTCGGGATCAATCCCAATCACCTCAAATCCGGCCTCTGCAAATACCACTGCCAATGGAAGTCCTACATAGCCCATCCCCAAGATAGCAATTTTTGCAGTGCGCGCTTCTAGCTTAGCGAGCAGAATGTCTTGAATGTTTTTCATGGTTTCCTCTTGTTTCTAAAATAAACTGAGCTGTTCCGGTTTCGGATCATCCGGATCATCTTCAGGCAATTCCACATACTCCGGGATATCCCCGGCTTTTTCAATCCATTCCGGCAGACGGGCAAAATCCGCCTCCACTGTAGGCCGGAGAGATGGCTGATGCAGGGCAGCCGCCGGGTGATAAAAAGGCACCACCAGACGCCCACGCACACGTACCGCTTGCCCATGAGCCTGGCTGATCTTGGCATTTGGCAAGAACTTTTGCATGGAAAACCTGCCCAGGGTAACAATTACTTTGGGGTTGATCGTTTGGATCTGACGCTCAAGATAGCCATCGCAGGCTTCCAGTTCATCTGTCTGGGGATCCCGGTTGCCGGGCGGTCGGCATTTGACCACGTTCGTTATAAACACCTGCTCGCGCCTCATTCCAATATTTTGCAGCAATTCCTCCAGAAAACGGCCTGCAGCCCCAACAAATGGCACGCCCTGTTCGTTTTCATGGAATCCAGGCCCCTCACCGATAAACATAATCGAAGCATCTACAGGCCCCGAACCGGGCACAGAATTCTTGCGGGAATACTGCAGCCCACACCTGGTACATGCTGCCGTCTCCTCGGCAACCTTGGCTAAAATTTCCTCACGGGTCAAAGCAACCTCCATCACTGATAATCGTCATCACCTAAAAGTTGATGATGACTGGCATCTATCACTGGCATCCAATCACATTCAGATGATCTTCATCCAAATCGTGTAATGTCAAAATCAATGCATCCTCACCGTTATCCTGGTAATAGCCAGGCCGCCTCCCCATCAGCTGAAAGCCAAAATGGGTATACAGCCGCTGTGCTGCCTGATTGCTCTGCCTCACCTCCAGCGTGGCCGAGATAGCCCCGCGGGCAAGGTTGGCTCGTAAGGCCGTGCAGATCAATTGGGAAGCAATCTTTTGCCGCCGGTATTCCGGGTCCACGGAAAGCGTCGCAATATGAACCTCATCCACCAGCAGCCAGGTGATGATCAGCCCCACAACCAGGCCATGGCTTCCATCGTCGGCTGCACTTTCTGCCACCCATTGGCTGGAGGCAGCGTTCTCCTCTAACTCATAGCGAAAGCTGCGCTGCGGCCAGGGGAGAGAAAAACACTTTTTATCCAACTCGTGTACTCGCGCAAGGTCTTCCACCGCCATCGCACGGATCTTGATCAAACTATCCTTCATGGCAATTCACCCAGGGATGTTCTCGTTGGTTTGCAGATAAACAGGAGCGACCGTTTCGGGGTCACTTCTCTCACCCGCTTGCCAGCGGGCCCAGGCAAGTTCTGCCAGATACGCGGGCCTGCGCAGGCTCTGTGCGGGGGTCGCCAAGACCACATTCTTATGCTTTCGTCCCAACAATTTTCGAAGTTCGTAATCCAGCTCTCCACAAATCAGGGTTGGTACACGGATTTTTTTCGACAGTTCTTCCGCGGTTAGCAGTTCTGCTTCCTCTGAAGGCTGCCACGCACCCTCTTGCACCTCAAACCAGCCTACCCCCAGGCGGCTGCGCCCAGCTTCTATCACGACGGCCATCCTGAGCGCCTCATCGGCAGGAAAGGCTGCAGACAAAACCTCAAAAGTGGAAACAGCCACCAAGTCCAGGCGGCGTGAAAGGGCCAGTCCTTTGGCCACTGCGGCCCCGATCCGCAGACCGGTGTACGAACCTGGCCCGATCGTCAAAGCGATCACGTCCAAGTCGGTCACCTTCAGGTTTGCGCCAGCCAGAGCCTGGTCGATCGCCGGAATCAGTTCAACCGTATGGCGGAATGGGGTATTCCAGACGGCTTCGTGCAGCACCTGCACCCCATCATACAGTGCTATACCGATCTTTCGAGTTGCTGTATCAATTGCTAAGAGCATCAGGTTCCCCGGTAAATAGTATCTTGCAGAGAGGAGAGCAAGTCTTCGTAGTGTTTTCCAGTGGCAACAAATTTCATCCAGCGGTGTTCTTCCTGCATATGGCTTAACTTCACCAGCAGATAATCATTAGGCAACGAGGTGATGATTTTTTGCGCCCATTCCACCACCAGCGGGCCCTCTGCCAGCAGCGTATCCAGATCCAGATCCATCGCTTCGCCTGCACCACTTAACCGGTAGGCATCCAGGTGGGCGAACTGCTCGTGGTCAGGGCGGCGGTAGATATTTACCAGCACGAAGGTCGGGCTGGAAACGGCATC
>DNGN01000103.1 GCA_003486225.1 Chloroflexota bacterium | reverse complement strand
TCCGAATCAAAAAAGGCACTCTGTGCCTTTTTTGATCATCGCTCTTTGGCAATACATTCGGATTTCCGCTCATAAGTTCGAGCTCAATGGGGTTGATCAGCGTTCCTTGCTTTGTTTTTCTAATGCCAGCAAGCTTAGAAACTCGAAAACGATATTTGAAGCCAGAATGGCAGTGATATCACT
Organism: Chloroflexota bacterium; assembly: GCA_003486225.1. Next base: position 3,527 of record DNGN01000103.1, on the reverse strand, counting down.
GTGATCATAAGGCGGGGAAACCTCCACAAGATCAAAGCTGGCCAGGCTCAGACCGCGCAGGCCGCGTACCAATTGGAGGAGTTGGTAACTGCTCAGCCCTCCGACTTCGGGCGTTCCCGTACCTGGCGCGTAGGCTGGATCCGCTGAGTCAATATCAATGCTTACATAGACTGGCCCTGTGCAGCGTTGATGGATGGTTTTTATGACACCTGGTATTCCTCGTTCAAAAACCTCATGGATAGTGATGGTATGTGCTCCGAGTTCTTTGGCNNTCAAACTCTTCTTCCCAGGTGTCGAGATGAGCGTCAACGTGGACGAGTGAGAGCGGGCCAAATTTCTTTGCAGCGGCTCGCATGAGAGGCAGTGTGATCGAATGGTCGCCCCCAAGCGCAATGAGTTGTGTTTTGGTATCGAGCACATCACTGGCGGCCCTGGTAATTGAGGCCATTGTTTTTTCAATGGAGGTGGGATTAACCGATATATCGCCATAATCAACCACCGATAATTGTTTCAAAGGTGTTACATGCATTGTGGGATTATGGCCCCAAAGCATTAAAGAGGCCTCTCGTATCTTTCTTGGCCCAAACCGGGTCCCGCTTCGATAGCTGGTTCCGCTGTCAAAAGGAACACCCACAATGGCAATATCTACATCTTGCAGATCTCGAGTAGCGGGCAAACGCATAAATGTGGGAATACCCATAAACGGTTCGAGGTCAGCGCCATAGGCCAGATTCTTTTCCATACTACCTCCTATCATTTTAATAATATGTATTGGGGTTTGAATGGTTTACACATATATTTCCGCTACCCCTCCAATATTACTTGGGGCTTCAAATTCTTCTCCTGCTATTTCCAATGCGATTGTCTTCTTCATGGATTCGCGTTTTGTCATCGGGTTTAATATTCCAAAGAATATCAAGAGATGCGCAAATTGAGGTGCTCCCAGAATTGGGTCGACCCATTTTTTAGTCCCATTAACTGAAATGCAGCAGGTGTCACAAAAATTGCAGCTGGTGCCAGTAGTTTGTAACCACCTCGGCATAAGGCTGATTGTATTGTACTCTTTTCCCCACCGCTCTATCAAGGTTTGTAACGCCAATCTTTTTAAATCCTATCATTTCTTCGACACGCGATTCTGGGGGGGTAGAGTCAGAAGTTGGGTTGCCTTGACAACAAAATTTCAATATGTTATAAAAAATTAAATTTTGTTGTATTCGGAAATAAAAAAGCAAATTTATGTATAATATCGACAAAATTGACGTTGAAATTGTCAACTTGTTACTCGAAGATGGGCGGATCTCTGCCGCGGAGATTGCCCGTCAAATCGGGGATATATCTGAGCGCGCGGTTCGTTACCGCATTGATCGCATGGTAGAGGAAGATATTGTACGCATTAGCGCGGTTGTAAGCCCAAAGGCACTTGGTCTGGAGATCTTTGCCGATATTTGGATAGAGGTGGAGTCAGACCAAATTCTCGAAGTTGCCAAGAAACTGGCTGCAAATGAAAATGTAACCTACGTAGCCTCCTCCCTGGGTGAGTCCGATGTCAGTATCCAGGTAGTGGCCAAAAACCCCGCAGAAATTTACCAGTTTGTCACAGAAGTAGTTCGAAAAATTCCCGGCGTTATAAGAACAATTACATCCATTGTGCCCGTCATTCTTAAAGACATTTATCAATGGCGGATTCCGGCTAGTGTGGTGGATAACCTTGATGAATAGCAGACCCCAAAAAGAGATGATGATGGATCGCTTCAATTCGGATGCGTTCAGCAACACCCGCAAACCAACAAATATTTCGCCCAGCCAGCTAAAACTCAAGAGGTTCGCATGACACAGTCTTTTGAAAATGCTCTTTCATACTCACGCCAGTGGTTGGATATCATCTCCCTGGAGGCAGTCGATGAGGAACGTGCCAAATGGATCATCACTGAGTCCAAGCAAAATTTTGCCGAGCATTTCAACAGAGGCTGGCTGGATTACCGCAAATCTGTCACCGAAGCAGGGGACTGGGCCTCGGTGGAGTGGACCGGGACCGGGGCAGTCTTCAAGGATGTTCTGGGACGCGAATATATCGACTGTTTGGGTGGGTATGGCATGCTCAACCTTGGCTGGAGTCACCCGGATGTTGTTGCCGCGGTGCGTGCCCAGCTGGCTCGCACGCCTATGCCCAGCCAGGAACTGATCGACCCGCTGCGTGGTGTGCTGGCCCGCATGATGGCTGATATCACTCCGGGTAACTTGAAGTATAGCTGGTTCGCGGCCAGCGGAACAGAAGCCATCGAGGCTTCCATCAAGATCGCCAAGCTATACACCAAAAAATCGGCCTTCATCGTGGGTGTGAAAGCATTCCATGGCAAAACCATGGGGTCCCTTTCCATGCTTGGCAAGGCTGATTATCGCCAGCCAATGGGGATGCTGTATGGCGGCCCGGTCTACCATGTCCCGTTCGGAAATGCGGATGCGGTGGAAGCGCAGCTAGATATTTGTGACAAGATTGGCATCGGCGTGGCAGGTGTGTTGTTTGAGCCCATCCAGGGTGAGGCGGGGGCTATTGTCCCGCCAGATGACTTCTGGCCGCGGATCCGTGAAGCCACGCGCAAATATGATGCGCTCCTGATTGCAGACGAAGTCCAGACGGGTTTGGGCCGGACGGGGAAGATGTGGGGAGTCAACCATTGGGACGTTGAGCCCGATATCATCGCGGTTGCCAAGTCTCTTGGTGGCGGCGTGATGCCGATCAGCGCAGTATCCACGACAGAAGAAATTTTCCAACCTATGATGTACCCGAACCCGTTNNGCTCAAAAAGGCGAGTATCTGATACCGAAGCTCCAGGAATTAGCCGGGAAATACCCGCAAATTTTCGATAAGATCACTGGCAAGGGCTTGTTGATCGGGATGCACTTTAAGGTCTCTGAAACCGGTTATAAAGTTGCAGCCGAGCTGTTCAAACGGGGCGTTTTGGTGGCGGGTACGCTGACCAATGCGCAAACCATCCGTTTCGAGCCTCCGCTCGTGATCGAGTACGAACAGATCGATGAAGTGCTGAACCGTTTGTATGATGCGGTAGCAGAAGTAAGCAAGTCTCAATAATCACCTCTCTATCTCAAGGACAGGAGGATTTGATCATTTTGACAAGCCATACGGAAACCACGACGAGAACATTTGAAGCCCAATTCAAGTCTCGTACGAAAGCCTCCCAATCCATGTTTGAACGCGCCAGCCAACATTTGCCTGGTGGGGTAGCAGGCAACGGAAAATACCTGGCCCCGTACCCGGTTTATGTCAAACAAGCACTGGGAGGTGAGTTTGTTGATCTGGATGGCAACCGTTATGTCGACCTGCTCATGGGTGGCGGTGTCCACATCCTCGGTCATTCATCCGAAGCAGTTATGAGCGCTGTCGAGGCCCAGTTGAGGCTTGGCACACACTACTACATGGCTGCAGAAGCAGAGGTGATGCTGGCTGAAAAAATCAACCAGTTAATGCCGCACATCGAGATGATGCGCTTTGTCAATACCGGCTCTGA
>DNGN01000052.1 GCA_003486225.1 Chloroflexota bacterium | reverse complement strand
ATATAGCAGGTGCCTTCCACGTAACGGTCGGGCAGGAAGCGACCTTCGCTTGGCGAAAACCACTGGTTTTGAGTCTCGGTATAGAGATAACCGGCTTCCTTAAGGGCCAGGAAAATGCTCTGGGCAACGTTGGTGTGGTTCTCAGTGTGGGTGGAGGTGAACAGGTCGTAGTGCAGGCCTAATTTTTGAAAGAGGTCTAAAAAGCCAGCATGGCAGCGCTGGTACACGTTTTCGGTGGTGGAGTTTTCCGCATCTGATTTGACGGTGATGGGCGTGCCGTGGGCATCGGAACCAGAGACCATCAGGACATGGTTGCCCTTGAGCCGCTGGTAACGGGCAAAGATATCGGCAGGCAGGTAGGAACCAGTAATGTTGCCGACGTGGATCTCGGAACTGGCATAGGGCCAGGCGACGGCCACCAGGATGTGTTCGGGGGTATGTGTCATGGGTTTCATTCTCCTCAAAAAATTGCAGGGTTTATTGTAGTTTGGTTCCGTAAATTCGTAAACAAGTTCGTCAGGGTACCTGGTCCTAAAACAAAAAACTGCCCTTGCGGGCAGCAGCATGTCTAGGCGCAGGTGGATTTACACACGTACGACTGCCCGGGCGCGTTTGTTCATTTCCATCATCATCGACATGAACAGTAAGATGGTGATTGTTTGAATATAAAGGAAATATAGTGCTTCGTTCATGACTTAAGTTTAAGGTTTTAATGAGGTGGTGTCAAGACCTCTAGCAGGCTGTTAGGACTTTAAAACGCGGGAACCCAGGCACCTAAGACGCCTGATCTACTGTATAGGGACCTATTCGAATGGCCTCCAAAATCGAAGGGTTTGGTTTAATGCTATCCACCTTTGGCCGTGGCACCCACCTTTGGTTGGGCCCTTTTTTCAAGGCGAGACGCCTTGGCTTTCATGCCGAACAGCACACGCATGATATTCCATCTGCGGATCAGGAATTCGTAGATGATGAGGATGGCCGCAAAGGAGATAATCACGACGACTGCCCATTCGAAGGCATCTGGTAACCCCCACTGCAAAACAAGATAGCCTGCAGTCTGGATGACGGTCTGGTGCAGGATGTAAAACGGCAAGACTGCCTCGTTACCGTAATCCAGCACAGGCGATCGCCTAGTGAGGTATTGTTGACTCAAACCGAAGAATCCTAAAATACAGACCCAGCCTCCCACAACCCGAAAAATGCCTGCCAGGGCCAGGCTCAGTGAGATTTCAGATTTGTCTACAATTGTATTGGTGAGGTACGCAAACCCAGCGACCATCAACAACCCTAGCGATAAAGAGACCCAACGCAGATTTTGGATCCTGTTCTGCAGCTTTTCGTCTGAGACCAGGAAAAATCCCAGGATCAGATAGAGCATATACATGATATAGGGGTATCCCCCGTTGTCCAACAAGATTGGACTATCCAGGCCGAAAATCAAGAATAAAAAGATGAGCGGTAAAACCACCAGATACAACACCCCAGTTTTGGCCAGCAAACGATTGATCTTGGCTAAAATTGCCTGGCCATCCCCTTTGAACCAGCGCATGAGCGGGAAAAAGAGGACGCTGTAAATAAACAGGAATATCAGGTACCAAAGGTGTTGACTTTGCCAGTCAAATTCCCTGAATTGGTAGTACTGNNGTTCCAGACCTCAACGGATGGGTACCAAATGTCGTTCTTTACCTGCCAACCTTCAACATTATATAAACGGGTGCTGTGGTAAATAAATACGAAGAGTATGCCGAGTACTCGAAGCCAATCCAGATAGTTGTTCCGCAAACGGATTTTGGTTTCCATCTAATTTCCTCCTAAAATAACTGCCAACCAGACGCGACCCGCGCGACCAGCAGGATGTACCGTAAAGGTATGGTTGCTTGTTTCGTTTTGGCTGTGATTCAACGAAGAAGCAGCAAATCGTTTAACGATGAATTGGGGGGATTGAGACGATAGTCAAGTAAATTTTCGCGCAAAATGAATTTTTTCACAATACCTGAAATTGGATCCGATCAGGTGTGCTGGGGCTTTACCCAGGACTTAAAATAAAAAAACCGGGTGGTTTACCACCCGGTTTTTTGTTCTTGGTCATTAGAATATCGCAACCAGGATGCCGATTGGGATGAGCACCAGTGCCAACACGATAGCTCCAATCACCAGGCCGACGATGCCGCCAGCCAAACCGAGCACCAAGCCGACAATTCCGACCACCAGGCCGATGAGCCCTGTAATTATCCCGACGATCGCTTTTAGACAACCCATTGTATGCCTCCATTTGTAAAGGTAAGTTGGTTATTTCTCAAAACCTTGATTTTCAAGGCCAATCACTACACTATACGAAAAAAGTGGTCCAAGGTTGCATTGAACAGGAAAGGTTGAGAGAAGGCCTGGAAATGCAGTCAGGGTTGGAAGGGGCTAGGAATCCCAGATGGAGAGGTCGCGGTCGAGGAATTCACCGAGACGGGCGTTCCAGGGCCGGTAAAAATCGACCAGTTTCTGGCGCAATGTGGCTTCCATGGGCGGGTATTGCCAGGGCGTGCGCGGCCCGAAGAAGGTCAAACGGCGCAGTTTGGCAGGCAGCCAACGGGCGCGGGCAGGTTTGGAAAAGAACCATTGGTAGAGCGGATTGTGCCAAATGGCCGCCGGGTTGAAGCTGGTGGTCATTGCTGGTGTGTGAAAATCGGGATCCACCCCAAGGAATTGATAGATGCGGCGGTAAAAGCTGGCGGGGGAGTGACGCAGGTCGTCAAAGGGCAGGATGAGCAGGTTTTCAGGCGGGAAGAAGGCCAGGTAACGCTGGATGTACTGGATATACGTGCCGCGGCTGAAATAGCCCAGGCGCGCTGGGTGGTAGGTGGGTTCCAGGGCGAGGTCGACGACCTCGGCGAAGGTTAGGTATTCAGAGAGGCTGCGGCGGTTATCCCAGTATTGGGAATAGGCGCGTTCAATCGGGTTGCGCACGGTGAGGATCAGCTTGGCTTGCGGTAAAAGCTGGTGGATGCGGGCAGGCACGTCGGGGTGGCAGATATAGCCTGGTGAGGCCTCACCCAGGGCAGCGGTTTGCGGGGGTGCCGGGTCAAAATAGTCCTGATAGTACTGCGAGCCGCGGCGGTATTCCTGATCCAGGAAAAAGAAATTGACCTCTTTGCGATCCGGCATAAAAATCTGGGGGTGCTGGCGCAGCACGTGGTACAGGGAGGTGGTGCCGGATTTCTGGGAGCCGATGATCAGGAAATTGGGCAGCATGCGCGGTTTACCTTTCAAAGCCATCCATGTAATTGGCCGCCAGGTCTTCAATGGTCATGCCGTCGGGGCGTGCGGAAAGGCGGTCTTGACGGTTGGGTGGGAAGAGGCGCGGCAGGCAGTAAGGCAGCGGGTCTTGCGCATAGACAGAGCATTGATCGAGCGATCGAGAACGCCCGCCAAACGCAGCTCTGATCCCTAAATCAATCAGGTTTTCACCCCATCTGGGGCAAGACTCGAGCGGCCACGAGAGCAGCTGAGGAGAGATGCCGAGATTTGTTTCGATCTCCTCTATCGATTGAGCTACATCCTGCATACCAAACGATTCGTCTTTTTCTGCCAGGGGGAGATGATATTCGGTGTGGGTACCGAATGAATAGACCCCAGACTCCCTGGCTAGATTGAAGGTGTCCCAGCACAGGTTGTTTGGGCATCCGGCAGTCTCCTCGGGGAGCATTTGCATTGTCCAGATGAAGCTGATGAAGTGCATGCCGGTGTCCTGCAGGATGGGGATCATGCGCTGCAGGGATTCGACGGAACTGCTGCCGGAGTCGGTGGTCAGGATCACGCTGCGGGCTGGCAGCTGGAGCGTACCGTCTAAAAAGCCGAGCAGCTCATCTGCGCTGACGGCCCAGACATCATTTTGCTGAAACCAGCTCATGAGCCAGGTAAAGGTAGTCGTATCCATCGAATACGCGCCATCAAAAAACCAGTACAGGTCGCCATGGAATTCCAGCGGCAGGGCTCTGGTAGCGGACCCATATTTTTCTATCAAGCTGAGGCGCAGCCGGTCCCGGGGGGACAATGCGGCCTCTGCTGCCGTGGCAGTCAGGGAAACCCCGTCTATGGTGGGGGAAGGCTGCGGGGTGGTGGTCGGGGTGGCAGGTACCTGCGTAGCGGTTAGGCTTGGCTGGGGGGTGGTTGTCGGGCTGGGGGGAATGATTGCTGCCTGGGGAGAGGGGCGGCTGCAGGCTGCCAGGACGGAATCCATGCCTAAACCGAGGATCGAGAGGCCGGCGAGGCGGATAAAATCCCGACGTGAAAATTGTAAGGGGCGATGTTTCATAGGTGTTAGGCTGACTCCATTCTCCAAATGATGCAAATTATAACCTTGAAAGGCTTTTTGAGGCGTTTTAGAGCCGGATTTCAGGTTAATCCAAGTTATTTTCTGCCAGCAATAGCCTGTTTCCTCCTGGAATCATGTCAAATTATTAACAAATTATATATTTTCAATCTACCTCTTGACTTTGACACTCATTTTGTTGTATATTCTTTTCAGCAACAAACCATTCAGCAAAATTCCAGCGACGATATCGGGGTTGCTGGTTTTTGTTTCAATCACCCACTAATTATGCCAGATTGACCGGATTCAACTCCTGGTGATATGAGGGCCAAGGAGATAGATCGGATTGCGTCTGGGATTTTTTACGGGTCAAACGGTTGTACTTTTTGGTGGTTGCTTTAAGGATTTAAAACGTGTATGCTGAAAGTGGAATGACGCTGGCACTCAGTAAACATTCGCATCACGTTTGCGTAAGATTATGACTGATAAGCTACTCTTAAATGGAGATAGATTAGCTAATTTCTGAGATAATTATGAGGTTGAATTGCGAATGAATGTGATTGATGACAATATTTTAGAAGAGATCGAAGGTGATGATGGGGATTTCTCCCCTGTGGCAAGGCTGATTGCTTTAGGCCGTCAGAAAAACTACGTTACCATTGATGATATTCTTAGCATCTTTCCTGAAGCTGAACGGGACGTGGATAAGCTGGAAGAAGCCTTTGCAGCTTTGCTCAGCGCTGGTATCCCCTACGTGGACGACGATACCAGCATCGAGCCTTCTGAGGCAGGCATGCTGGCCGAGGTTGAAGATCAAGATGGTGAAGGGGATGAAGATCAAGAAATTGCGTTAGAAGATAACTATCTGGCGAATATCGATACCGACGATATGATCGGTCTGTACCTTAAGGAAGTTGGACGTGTGCCTTTGCTGACTGCTGAAGAGGAAGTTTTCCTTGCCAAGCGGATTGAGAAAGGCCGCCTGTCGCGTGAAACTTTAGCCCAGAATGGCAAATCCGTGCGGGAGAATGACCGATATGAACACCGCAATAATATTGAAGACGGCTGGGCAGCCAGGGAACATCTGATTACCGCCAATTCGCGCCTGGTGATCAGTGTTGCCAAGAAATATATGGGTCGAGGTGTCCCCTTCCAGGACCTGATTCAGGAAGGCAATATCGGATTGATCCGCGCGGCAAAGAAATTTGATTACCGGCGCGGGCACAAGTTCAGCACCTATGCGACCTGGTGGATCCGGCAGGCGGTTACGCGTGCCATTGCAGACCAGGGGCGGACGATCCGAGTACCGGTGCATATGGGCGACCAAATCAATAAACTGCTGCGGGTGCAGCACCAGCTCACTCAGCGGCTGGGACGCGACCCCTCCGTAGATGAACTGGCCGAGGCTTTGGATGTGCCGCCGAAAAAGGTGGAGAACATGATCCAGGTGGCTCGCCGCCCGCTCTCGCTGGAGACCCCGACGGATGATGAGGAAGATTCGGTGCTGGGTGATTTCATCCAGGACCGGGAAGCTCCTGCCCCGGATGAATCAGCCACCTACAACCTGTTGAAGGAACATCTGGAAGAGGTGCTGAATACCCTGCCGCCGCGCGAAGTGCGCATCTTGCAGCTGCGCTATGGGCTGCTGGACGGGCAGGCATACACGTTGGAAGAGGTTGGGCGCAAGATGGGTGTGACGCGTGAACGCGTGCGCCAGATCGAAGCCCAGGCCCTCAGCAGGCTGCGCCACCCAGTCATCCGACGGAAGCTGCGCGAATACCTGGGTGAATAAATAGGGTTAGATCATTAAGGATTTGATAGGACACTGTTAAGGCAGTGTCCTTTTTTTGTTAACCCTTTAGTGAGTTTAGGGCTGAAGTTCCGAAACAGAAAAACGCCGTTTAGGCCAGTCAGTCAAGCTGGTGGTTTTGACTTGTGGTGATTTAGTCATCTTTCACACAAGCTTGCTAGAAATATTAGCCTTCCTCTGACCCTCCGGGCTTTAGATTCCCGCAGCTTTTCGGTCTCTGTTCATTGTTTATACCATCCGCTTTTCGGCCGGGCTGACCTGGTTACAGTTTATGGTGATGCAACCCGTCGTTATTTTATTCGTATATACCAATAATCCCTTACAAAGTCTCCCTTACACACAAGAATCAATGGGGTATTTTATCCTTGGAGGTGAAAAAATGGTCATTCGAAGAGGATTGATCACAATTTTGTTTGTATTTCTCCTGGCCAGTTGTGCAGGGATGACAGAAAAATCGCTTGAAAGAAAAATCGAGCGAGTTGAGAATGGTTTGTTGGCTGAACAGTCAGATCCACCCTGGCAGGGGATGAATCTCATTGACCGCATGGCCTATTACAAAGTTCCCGGGGTTTCGATTGCCGTGATCAACAATTTTCAGATCGAGTGGGCCAAAGCATACGGTGTAGTGGAAGCAGGGAAGGACCAACCGGTCACAACTGAGACACTCTTCCAACCCGGATCGACCGCAAAACCGATAACGGCGATGGCTGCACTGCATTATGTTGAAGCCGGCGCACTCGGCCTGGATAATGATGTGAACAACCAGCTGGTCTCATGGAAAATTCCGGAGAACGATTACACAGCTCAGGCCGCGGTTACCCTGCGCCGTCTCCTGAGCCATAGTGCCGGTGTGGTAGAAGTCCCGTTGATCGGTTATGCACAGGGGTTAGCGATCCCCAACCGCCAGCAGATCATGGACGGAGAACCACCAGCCAACTCCCAACCAGTGCGGGTGGAAGCAGTTCCGGGCAGCCAATTTTTTTATTCCAACGGAGGGTATCTGATTGTCGAGCAGTTGTTGGTTGACGTTGTCGGGATGCCTTTCGATGTGATGATGCAGAAAACAGTGTTGGACCCGTTAGACATGGACGCCAGCACCTTTCAATCCCCAATACCTGAAAATCTTGCCCCAATTGCGGCATCCGGTCATCTGGCTGACGGGCGAGTGATCCCTGGAAAGTGGCATAACTTCCCCGAATTGGGAACAGGTGGGGGTATGTGGACAACCGCATCGGATCTGGCCCGATTCTATATCGACCTGATGCTGACCTATACCGGAGAATCCGAGAAAATCATTTCGCACGAAATGGCGGTTGAGATGCTGACTCCGCTGCTAGATAGTCGAGGATTGGGCCCATGGATAGGTGATGATGGCGGCGATTTGTTCTATTTCCTCCACCCTGGTGCAACTGATGGGTACAAGAGTTATATTGTTGGTTATCCGAAAAAAGGACAGGGAATAGTGATCTTGACCAACAGCGATGCCAGCGATGCGCTATTCGATGAGATAGTGAACAGTATGACTCAAGAATATGGTTGGGCGAGTAACTATACCCTTTTGGCCACAGGCATTGTTGTTATTTTAATGATCGGCCTGGTGGTGTTCCTGATCTGGCGCAGAAAAAGATCTGGCAGAACTCTGGCTTAATGGTTAACGAAGGACTGGAGGCTATTTGGTTAATCACACCGGGGTGAATACGGGAAGGATTTCCAGGGCCAGCAAGGAATTGCCGTACCAATCACGAGGATATTTCTGCCCCAAGCTGACGGATCAGGCTTAACATATCTGGTCCGCCCCATTGCTCCACAAATTTTCCCTCCCGGATATGGATGATATCCAGCAGGCTGATGGTTATTTTCTTGCCGCTAGGCGGGAACCCAAAAAATTCCGCCTGGTGGGTGCCGCGCATGGTGGAGCGAAAGGCGATGCGGTCGTNNAGGGTTTTATTCTCTTCTGCAGGCATCTCTACCTCCGGGTATGGATCATGGATCAGCGCAGAGGGGTTGATTATTCGATGCTGGATGGATGATATGCCTGGATCTAGAGATGGTAATTGTCAAGCTGCCTCAAGTTTTGGGATGATGTCTGCCTCAGTGCTCTTGCGCTCGGGTAAATTATACCGTTTTCTCCAGAAGAAGAAACCCAGGCCAATGGTGACGACCATCAATCCGAGACCAAAATCATCCACAAAATACTCGGTAAGCCCAGTATCGACCGTCATGCTGAGGAAAATTTGCTGGATGAATACATTGTGACCACCATGCCAGAGGACCACCGGCCATAGGCTGCCTGATTTTAATCTCAACCAGGCGGAAANNGAGGTGATTTTGAGCAGTTCGGGCAGCAAGAAACCCCGCCATCCAATCTCCTCGCCCAGGGCTGCCATGCAAGCCATTACCATACCCAGGGTGGCAAAAAGGATGATTTTGCCGGTCGACATGGGAACAAATTTTCCCAGGCCAGTCAGCCAGACCACACCGTAGATCAGGGAGGCATACACGATCGGGAGTGCGAACCCAAGCGCGAGATATTTTAGTTTGCCAGGATTCCAGCCGAAATCTTTGAGGTTTTCTCCATAAATGAACTGCGTAAGGATTGCGGCTAACGCCGGTGACCACATAAAGAGTGCTCCAGTGGTTTTACCCGTTCTCTGGGTGACCATCACGTAGTAAGAAATTGAACTGATGGCAAAGGTCAGCAATACAAAGAGGATAATTTTTCTGCGAGTCAATCTAACCCTCCTTTTAAATCGGTGAGTTTATTTTGGCGCTTGCACGAAGCCGGAGGTCATCTTCTGTCAGGTTTCGGACGGGTCGCGGCCTGATCGTCGCACTAGCCACCCGGGCCAACAACTGCGGCCAGAAGATATTCCCTCTGATTAATTTTGAACTCATTTAGAGCCATTGGGCATTTCTCCTTGTTGGGCATCAGGTTTGAGATCTTGTCATGTCTGGGAAAAATTTGATGTAATCAGCAGTGATGCATACGTGAGCCCGAAAGGGGGCATTG